>NZ_JBMXVQ010000111.1:0-14872 GCF_053999135.1 Caminibacter sp. | reverse complement strand
ATTTTTAGCGTTTGTTATTTTTTCATGCAATTTTGCTACTCTTTTAGCCCATTTCTTAAAATTATTACTCCCTTTTTCTTTTCTTGATAATCTTCTTTGCCATAACTTTAATCTCCTTTCAAGTTTTTTAAAGTGTTTAGGGTTCTTTACAGCTTGGTTATCGCTTGTAACTATAAAGTCTGTTAAGCCCATATCTATTGCTACTGCTTTTCTTACTTTTGGAAGTGATTTTATTTCTCTATCGGTTAATATATTGAGATAGTACTTCCCGCTTGGAGTAATAACAATAGATATAGACTTAATCTCTCCTTCTATAATTCTGTGTTTTTTGAATTTAATTGAAGTTTTTAATTTTGGAATTTTTACTTTGTTGCCTTCAATTTTGAAATACTGAGGAATTGAAATTGAATTAACTTTTTTCTTTTTCTTAAATTTTGGAAAATCGCTCAATCCTTTGAAAAAGTTTTTAAATGCTTTATCAAGGTTTTTTAAGCTCTCTTGAAGAGATTGAGAGTTAGAAAGTTTTAAAAACTCAAATTCTTTTTTCAATTCTGGAAGTAATTTTTTATATTCATAATAATTCCATTTCTTTTGAGTAGATTCATACTCTTTCTTTGCAAGTGAAAGAAAATAATTATATACAAACCTTATGTTTCCCGCTTCTTGTTTTAAAAATTGCTCTTGCTCTTTTGTAGGATAAAGTTTGAAACGATAAACATAATTCATTGCTATCCTTGTTTGGTATTCATAAGTAGATTATACTATAATAACGGTATGATTTCAAGTAATTTTAATTAGGAGTTCATATGAAATACAAACTTAAGTCCACAAGACACGCAACATATCTTTTACACGCTCATTTGGTTTTCACTCCGAAATATCGTAAAAAAATCTTTACAAAAGAGCATTTGGAAACTATGAAAGAAGTGTTTGAAAATGTCTGTAAAAAAATGGATTGTGAGTTAGTAGAATTTAACGGAGAAACTGACCACGTGCATCTGCTTATTGAATATCCTCCAAGACTTGCATTATCAAAAATTGTTAATTCTTTAAAGGGCGTTTCAAGTAGAATTTTAAGAAAAAAATATCCTGTATTTAAAAAAGAGTATTGGGGAGATAATGTATCGTTATGGAGTAGAAGTTATTTCGTAGCAAGTGTTGGCGGTGCTCCTATTGAAATTTTAAAAGAATATATTGAAAATCAAAAAGCACCAGATTAATACCGCCTTTGCTCGCCTTAAAAGGCAATGGTTTCGGCAGAAGTTGCTAAAAAAGCCACTCCCTTATCTTTTTTACCAAAATAACCTAGCATATAAAAAAGAGAATCTATAGCCCATGTAGTTTTCCAACATTCTTTACATTTAGCCACTCCAAGTCCCTCTAGTACTACCGCTCCCTCTTTTATTACCCTAAAAAGCTCATTTAATTCGTTTTTCTCTACTCCGCATTTTTTTATAAGCTCTTCTTTATTGTAAGAAAACACTATTTTTTTAAACTCTTTAAAATTATCGCTTTTTTTATATACCCCCTCTTCTATTACCATTTGCGAAAGCAGTATAGACAAAAAATAATCACTGTTGGGTTTTATTTTTATAAATAAATCCGAATGTTTAGCAGTTTTAGTGTTCACTACATCTATAGTAACTATAAATTTATTTTTGATTAAAGGTACAAGATGTATATTCGTAATATAAGGATTTCTGCCCCATATTATGACATTTTTAGCATTTTTTATTATCCACGTGGGAAGCACAAGGGATTTGCCCCTTGATTTGACAATTCCCTTTTCTCCAAGACCATCACAGGTGGAACCAACCGCAAAAACTGCTCCGTACTTTTCAAAAAAAAGCTTGGTAATATTTTGCATAATCCCCATATTTCCAGAGCCTTTAACAAAAAGCACTTTTTGAGGATTAGTATGTTTTAAGATATTCGTTAGTTTTTTTAACGCTTCATTTAACATAATATTTTTACCATTATATTTAGGAGAGATTTCGGCAGAAAATTTAAAATAGTTATTAAGTTTCCAGCAAAGATAAGGCGTAAATCCTTTACCCTTAAATTTATCTCCTTGCAAACTCAACTCACAGGCATCCCAACAATCAAGAGGACAAAACACTTTTTTTCCTAAAGTTTAAACTTTTTAATTTCCAAGTCTTTTTCAAAATCTATATAATAAAATATTTCTTCTTGTTCTCCTATAAGGACTTTAAGGCCAAGCATAGAAGCTATAGAGCCTATAAGATTTACCATAGGAGGAAACTGTCCTTTTACTTTATGCTCTTTTGTAGCAAATATTTCAAAAGAAGTGGTTTTAAAAACACCAACCTGGCCCCTAAACTCTTCAACGCTTGCATATATCCATGGAATGGAATGGGCTTTAGCAAATTTATCAATTTCAATTCTCACATCAAAGTTGTCTGTGGCATCAAAAATCAAATCTATATCGTTAATTTTTAAATCATTTTTAAACGTTTTATTAAGTCCAATAATTTCTGTATCTTTACAACGTTTATTTAATTTTTCACTTAACATAATACTTTTACTTTGCCCGCAATCTTCTTCATAAAATTGAAATTGCCTATGAATATTATGAATTTCTATTTTGTCAAAATCAATAATATAAATCTTTTTAAGCCCTATGCAACTAATAGTAGTGGCTAAAATATTACCAAGTCCTCCCGCACCTACAATCAATACGCTTTTTTCAGCTAAAATTTTTTGATTTTTTTCTCCTATGGCTTCAATTTGTCTCCTATACATCAAATCTCCTAAGCGCTTCAAAAACCTGAAAAGCCTGAAAATGCTCTTTTACATCATGACACCTGACAATACTAGCCCCGTTTCTTACAGCTTCTGTATGTAGAACCAACGTTCCGGGAAGTCTTTCGGCCGGAATAGTTTTTACCCCCTCTTTTTGCATAATCATATCTATCATACTTTTTCTGCTAGCTCCTATTAAAAGCTCATAACCAAACCTCAAAAAGTGTTCCATATGTTTAATCAAAGCCAGATTGTCCTCAAGTCTTTTTCCAAATCCTATACCTACATCTAAAACAATATCTTTTATCCCAAAACTTTTAGCCTTTTCAATCCTTTTACTAAAAAACTCATCTACTTCTAATACTACATTTTCATAATAAGGATTTTTCTGCATATCTTTAGGCGTCCCTTTTTTATGCATAATAATAACCGTGGCGTTATATTTTGCCACCGTCTTAGCATACTCGTCGCTTTCAAGTCCGGTAATATCGTTTGCTATTTTAAATCCTCTCTCCAACGCATACTCCAAAACTTCGGCTTTAAACGTATCTATACTGAAAACAGCTTTTTCATAAAGTTTTGTTTTATAAATTTCGTCAATAATAGGCTTTACCCTTTTTAATTCTTCCTCAACCCCTGGATACTCACTTCCAGGGCGGCTTGAAATTCCTCCAATATCAATAATCTTAGCCCCATTTTCTATCATTTTCTCAATCTCTTCAACAGCTTCGCTTCCTTTAAACCTGCTGCCTTCAAAAAAACTGTCGTCATTTGCATTAATAACACCCATTATTTTTAAAGGAAACTCCGGCAGATTTATAAATTCTTTTAAATTTTTTGCAAGCTCTTTTAATTTAAAGGGCTGTGAAAGTTCTTTTTTAGAAAGTATTTCAAGCTGTTTTTTATTACATAAAAGTAAAGCGTCAAAAATCTCCTTTTTGCAATTCGGAACTCCAAGAGGTACTGCAAGGTCTGCTCCAATGCTTAAAGCATCCTGCTTTAAAATATTTGCAGCACCGCAGGTTATGTCTTTAATATAAAAAACATATTCGCATTTTTTTTTACTCATAATTTCTATCCCTGCCAAATCAACCCCTATTTTTTTCATGACCTTTTTTATATCGGTATCTTTGTTTAATTTATAAATTTTCACATTCTCTCCTTAAAGGCCAAAAATACCATGGAAATTACGGCTTTTTTATCTATGTTAAATTCAAGCATCAATAAAGCGTCATTTATAATCTTTAACTGTTCTTCGTTTCTGGCTTTTTTTAAAAGGGATTTTAAAACGCTTTTTATTTCTTCTTTGTCCAAATCTTTTTTAAGATATTCGTAAATAAGGTCGTTTGTGATGCTTTTTATTTCGAGCTCATTTTCATCTTTATTAAAAAACTTTTTTTCCACGGGAAGTCTTGAAAGAATAGTATCCAAAAGATGGTATTTTGAGAGGGCCAACAAAACGAAATCTATGTTTTTAGGCGGCTCTTCTAAAAGCTTTAAAAGAGCGTTCTGAGCAAAAACATTATACTTTTTTGCTCCTATTAAAATAGTCTTTTTATTTTTTTCTGCGATAAAAGCCTCTTTTTTAACCTCTTCGACATCTTCTACTTTAAACTCGTCTTTTAAAAAAGAAACATCAAAATCAACCTCTTTAAGGATTTTTTCAAAATCATCCGTAATAATTATTTTCAAATTTCAACCTCCGCAAAAATAGCGGCTTTTATAGATTCGTTAAGAATATCTCCAAGCTCGAGCAGTTTTTTATCGAGATTAGGGTCAATCGACTTTAAATAAAAATTTTTAGAAAGGTCGGTATCCATAATCCAAAAAAAAGAATTTTCCTTTCTTCTTACAAACTTAAGAAGAGAAGTTTCTTTTCCTATATACCAAAAAATATAATTTTCATTAAAAGAGATATTTAACATATCTTCAATCATATCAAACTGCTCCGGATGTCTTGCAATGGTTATCTGGGGGACTATAGCTTTTAATTTATAAAAAGGGATAAAAGAGGGTTTGAATTCATTAAAATTATTGATTTTATTTATAATAAAATCCGCATACCATTCCCTTTCATCGTCCGTAACTATCAAAACGCTTTTACCCTCTATAATTTCAGATAAAAATATAGATAAAAGAGGCACAAAATCAAGCCTTCTCTCTTCCATCCATTTAATACTCTTTTTACGGATTAAATCTATTATAAAACGATTTAAATCCATTATTTATCCAGTTCGTATGCTTTATGTAAAGCTCTTACGGCAAGTTCTCCGTATTTTTCATCAATTACCATAGAAATTTTAATTTCACTGGTAGAAATCATTAAAATATTGATATTTTCCTGTGCAAGTGTTTTAAAAGCGGTAGCCGCAACACCGCTGTGAGATTTCATACCAACTCCCACAACACTGACCTTTGCGATAGAATCGTCATATTCTACCGACTCGGACTTATCCTCATACTCTTTTAATACTTCTTTTGTAAGTTCAAGTTCCGTTTGAGGCACTGTAAATGTCAGATTTGCTTTATTGTCTTTTCCGACATTTTGAACAATCATATCTACATTTATGTTTTTATCGGCAAGTTTGCCGAAAATTTCTGCGCTAATCCCCGGTCTGTCTTCCACTCCGAAAATACTTACCCTTGCTTGGTTTTTATCAAGGGCTATTCCGCTAACAAGTACTTTTTCCATATCAGGTGTCTCCTTTGTAATTAATGTTCCTTTTACTTCCGGCTTAAAACTGGATTTTACTTCAATATCAACATTAAGCTTTTTAGCAAGTTCCACTGAACGGCTCTGCATTACTTTTGCCCCAAGACTTGCAAGCTCGAGCATTTCATCATAACTTATGACATCTATCTTTTTGGCTCTAGGCTCAATTCTAGGGTCTGTAGTATAAATTCCGTCAACATCTGTATAAATTTCGCATTTATCAGCATTAAGAGCACCGGCGATAGCAACGGCCGTTAAATCGCTTCCCCCTCTTCCAAGGGTTGTTACGTCTCCGTTTTCATTTATCCCCTGAAATCCGGCAACTATTACGACTTTTCCTTCTTTGATATGTTTTTGCATTTTTTCAGGGTCTATATCCATAATTCTGGCTTTTGTATGGTCACTTGTCGTTTTAATACCGGCTTGCCTTCCGGTTAGGGCTATAGCCGGAATGCCCATTGCCTGAAGGGCAATTGATAAAAGAGCGCTTGTGACCCTCTCTCCGCTACTGACCAACAAATCGACCTCCCTTTGAGGAGGGGTTTTACTAAAATGATTTGCATATTCTAGCAGTTTATTTGTCTCTCCAGCCATCGCAGATACTACTACAACAACGTCATCACCATTTTCTTTATAACTTTTTACTATATTGGCAACGTTTTGAATTCTATCCAAATCTCCTACACTTGTACCACCAAATTTTTGAACTACCAACATTTTTTCCCTTTACAAATAACCTTCTTTTTTAAAATAATCTATTACTTCTTTATATACCGGTCTTTTAAAAGACTTTACATATTTAAATACCTCATCTATAGGAACGAATTTATAATCTTTAAATTCAGGGATTTCCGTTTTAAGATTTATTTTAGCGTTCGGTTTTAATTTTACTAAAAAATATCTCTGAGTCTGTCCGTCATACGGATACATTTTTTCAGCTATTCTTTTTGGAAAATCATAGCTTAGCCATTCCGGCATTTCAGCTATAACTTCAATATCATCAGTGCCTATTTCCTCTTTTAGTTCCCTAAAAAGAGCTTCTTTAGGGGTTTCTCCCTCATCTATTCCGCCCTGGGGAAACTGCCATGCGTCAACATCGGTTCGTTTTGCAATCAATACTTCCACTTTTTCCGGATATTTCGGAGATAAAACAATAGCCGCAACGTTTGGTCTATATTTTTTCAAAACTGCACCTTTTTTTTGTAAAATTATATCTAAAAATGGAAAATTGAAAATGGAAAATGAAAAATTATTATATATTCATATACCTTTTTGCGACAGTAAATGTAATTATTGTGCTTTTAATTCATATACCAATCTAAATCACCTTAAAAAAATATATTTCGAAGCACTCAAAAAACAGTGGAATGTTGAAAAAAAAGATATTGATAATATTTACACTGTTTTTATAGGCGGAGGCACCCCATCTACTATGCCGATAAGCTTTTATGAAAAACTATTCTCACTTTTATCTCCTTATCTTTCCAATACAAAAGAAATTACAATCGAATGCAATCCAAATGTCTCATATGAATGGTTAAAAGAGATAAAAAATATGGGGGTCACCAGAATAAGTTTTGGAGTTCAAAGTTTTAATAAAGAAAAATTAAAATTCTTAAATAGAAACCACTCTCCCAAACAGGCTATAAACGCCGTTGAAAACGCCTTTAAAGCCGGATTTGAAAACATAAACCTAGACCTTATTTATTCTACTGCAATGGATACAAAAAATTTACTTGAAAACGATATAAAAACAGCTTTTTCACTTCCTGTTACGCATATAAGCGCTTATTCTTTAACAATCGAAAAAAATACTAAATGGGAAGGAGACTTTTCTAAAAGAAAATATAATGAAGATATGGAAATATGGTTTATAGAAAAGATAAAAGAAAAATTTTTTCAATATGAAATTTCTAATTTCGGAAACCCATGTCTTCATAATTTGGGGTATTGGGAGGGAAAAGAATATACCGCAATAGGGGCCGGGGCCGTCGGATTTAAGAAATGCAAAATGAAAAATGAAAAATTGAAAATGAAAAGATATTATACAAAGCAAGATGTTTATAAATATTTGAAAAACCCTACAAAATACAAATTCGAACACCTCTTTGATGAAGATATAAAAAAAGAAAAAGTATTTCTGGGACTGCGCTCAATCGTTGGATTTGATGAAAGTATTTTAAATGAAGAAGAGAAAAAAAGAGTTGATATTTTAATATCTGAAAATAAACTGATAAAAAAAGAAAACCGGATTTTTTCAAAAGACTTTTTATTAGCCGATGCCATAACTAATTTTATTTTAGTTTGATTTTTAATTCTTTACATTCTCAATTTAACACATTACCAAGGCACAACCGCATCCCAAAATTTGGCAAACCAGTTTTGTTCTGTAAATCTTTTTAAATCCCCTTCCGTTTTATACGCTATTTTTGCATCCGCTATATATTTCGAATCTATGGTATTATCGGGACTGATATCTTCTGGTCTTATAACTCCGCTGATTTGAATAATCTGTTTTTGACCGTCAACAAAAATTTCTCTTGTCCCGTAAATATAATAGTTACCGTTTGCCAATATTTTTACTATTCTGGCACTAACAGTAGTTTCAAATTTTTCGTTTCTTTGCTGAGTACCGCTTCCCTGAAAGGTTCTATCCGAATTCATCGCAGGAAGAGTAAGCCCTATTCCTGTTTTCCCAAGACTCATTACATTATGTCCGTTAAACATGGCATTTGCTCCAACAGTAGCGTCAAAAGCCCCTCCTCCGCTATTCGCTTCGTTTAGTTTTTTGCTGGCCTGAGAGGATTGGGAAATTCTTTCCGTAATCAACACCGTTACAATATCGTTAACTTTTTTTGCTTTTGTATCCGAAAAAAGATTGTCTTCATTAGTAAAAAGAGAACCGGGATTATTAACGCTTTCGTCATCTTTACTTGGCATCTGCTGAACATATTTAGGAGGTGTCATTTTGATAGTAGGGTCCATAGGATGCTTAGCACACCCGACAAATAAAATTAAAATTCCTATTGCTACAAAACCTCTTCTCACTCTCTTCCTTTTTTAATTCAAGAGCAAAAAGTGTTCCAAATAATCAACCCTGTTGCCCCCTTTTGATTTTGCCAGAATAACGGCTTCCTGTACTTTTTTAATAGCCGTATCCATATTGTCAAAAACGCCTATTTCGCTTATACCTATACTAAAAGTAACTATAATTTCTTTACCGTTAACTTTTACTTTTAAACGATTTATATCTTTTGCAAAATCCATAAGTTCCTTTTTATTCCCAAAACTCATAATAATAAACTCATCTCCTCCAAATCTGGCTATTATATCCCCTTTTCTTCTCTCTTTTAAAATTTTTCCTATCTCTTTTAAAATTTTATCGCTCAACGCTATTCCATATCTGTTTTGAATATTTCTAAAATAATCTATATCCAACATCATAATACTAAGAGGTATTTTTTTTGTTTTGGAAATATCCATATATTTCTGGGCCATTGCAAAGAAATAATTCCTGTTGAATAAATCCGTAACCTCATCGAATTTTGAAAGTTTTTCAAGTTCTTTATTTAAATCATCAAGTTGAAGCTGAAGTTTTGAAACATAAAGAGACATAAAAAGGGAAAAAGAAAATATTATCCCAAACACAGTGCTTAAAATATAAGGAATTGAAGATTTATCAACTTCTAAAAATCTTAAAAACAGATACATAATAAAAGTAAAAACAAGGCTTAATATTAAATCTTTAAATATAAATTTTAAACTCATCTCACCCCCTTTAATTGCAAAACGGCTTTTTTAATATCTTTTTGGCGCATAAAATATTCTCCTACTAAAAACGCGTCAACTCCGTTTTTATGAAGTTTTTTCACCGTCTCAAAATCATTTATCCCGCTCTCTCCTACTATTATAACATTTTCAGGTAAATAGGGAATTAATTTTTTACTAAGGTCCATATCCATTTTAAAAGTTTTTAAATCCCTGTGATTAAAACCTATAATATCAGCTCCCACATCCAACGCTTTTTGTAAATCCTGCATATCATGAATTTCAAATAAAACTTCAAGTCCCATGTTTTTAGCAAAATTAAAAAGCCTTTTTAATTGATTTACATCAAGGGCTTTTGCTATAAGTAAAATAAAATCAGCCCCAGAGGCGTAAGCTTCGGCTATTTGAAATTCGTCTATTATAAAATCTTTTCTAAGAAGAGGAATTTTACTGAATTCATTTATTTTTCTTAAATACTCCAAACTACCCTGAAAAAAATAAGGCTCGGTTAAAACGCTCATAGCATCAGCTACTTCATTATATTCTTTTGCTATAGCTACAGGGTCAAAATCTTCTCTTATAACTCCTTTACTAGGACTTGCTTTTTTAACTTCGGCAATAATTCTGTAAGGATTTTCAGGAGTTGATTTCAAAGCTTTTTTAACATTTCTAAAATTTCTTTTTACTTTTAAAAATTTTTCAAAATCTTCTTTATTCTTTCGTTTTTCAAGCTCTTTTTTGGTTTTTTCAATAATTTTATCCAGTATCATTTTTTTCCTTTTGGTGATTTTTCAACACACTCTTTAATCTTTTTTTTATGTTCTAAAATTTCTTTGTCATTTAATTTTATGTATTGTATAATATCCCATGCTTTTTTGCATTTTCCGAGTTTATAATACCCCCATGCAAGAGAATCGATATATTCCATATTTTCAGGGTCGGCCATAAGAGCCTTTTGAACATACTCAAGCCCTTTTTTAACATCAAGGTCATACTTTATTAAAAGATATCCCAAAAAATTATACATATAAGGAGTTGGATAAAAAGTTAAAAGATATTCAAGCTTTTTAGCTATATCTTTTATCTCTTTTTTTGAAGGAGTATCATGATAAAGATATTCGCAGTATTTAAGCAAATATCTGTTATCCGCCGTTTTATTATATAATTTAAGAGCCAAAAAGGCCGCCTTTCTAAAATCCTTTTTTTGTAAATATAAAATCATTAAATATTCATCACCAAGCGAATATTTCTTTATCAGCTTTTCGGCACTTTTAAAGTCTCCCTGCTGAATATATATATTCAAAGCCAATATATAATATTTTTTATCAAATTTTCCAAGTTTTTCATAAATAGCCGCAAGATTTTTATAATCATAAAGACTTTTGTAAATAAGAGCCATTCTTTTACATATATCAAACTCACAACCATACAATCCAAGATGCGTTCTAAGATAAGCCAAAGCTTCGTTGTATCTTTTTAACTCTATAAGCAAATCAGCTAGATTAAGCAGAACTTCTTTTGTGGGTTTTAAAGCATAAAGAGATTTCATATAATAAAGAGCTTCTTTAAATTTTTGTTCTTTTATAAGAATAAAACTCATCATAGAATAAAAAAAATCATCTTTTTTATTAAGTTTTGTTAAAAGAAGTTTTTTGGCTTTATCGTATTTTTTTAAATTCAATAAAGCAAATATTTCATATTCAAAAATTTTTTTATCAAATTTCTTTTTAAGAAACTCCTCAGCTTTTTTTATGACTTCTTCATATTTTTTTTGAAAATACAAATTTTCCACTAATTTTTCATAATAAACCGGCTTTTTGGTTTTACGATACAAAAATTCATATATTTTTATAGAAGTATTATAATCTCCGTTTTTTTCATACAACAGAGCTTTTATTATATATTCGTCTTCATTGGGTATCACTTTTTTACCAACAGGCGGCTGTTTAACACTGCATCCGGTTATAATTAAAAATAAAATTAATAATCCAATTAATTTTTCACTTTTCATTTTTCACTTTTCACTTCTATTATACCCGGGCATTCTTTTTTTAATTCATCAATTCTATCTTTGAAATAATCCCAAAAAGGAAACGTTCTGCATTGTTTAGGCCTTACAGGATAAATTTTACATCCTTTTTCGAAAAAAATACATGCAAATCCGTTTTTATAAGGTTTTTCTTTAATAGAATATTTATATCCCACTTTAATTAAAAATGTTTTTTTAAACAGCTCCTCATCAATATTTAAAAACTCTGATATGTTTTTAATATCCTGAGGCGTAACCCATATATATCCGCTCTCACCTATGCAGCAGTTACCTTCACAATTTTTACAGGCTTCAGGATCAAATTTATATGAAAATCCTTCTTTTGAAATTAATTTTACATTTTCCATTTTACATTTTCCATTATATTTTTATGCTTTTAGTAGCCGCTTTTTTATATATCTTAGCCGCTTCTTCGGAATAAGACTCTCCCTCAAACCCTATAAGAGGAGGATGAATAAAAACCATCGATTTAGCATGTCTTTTAGCCCTTACCATCACTAAGGTGGCTTTTTTATTAAGCCTTGGATGCATAAATCTAATATCGGTAATTTTTAAAGGCACGGGCATATATTTGACAATATCGTCAATTCTTTTTGCATCGTAACAAAAAATAAATTCGCCTCTTTCTTTTAAAAGAGTATTCACTTTTTCAAAAAATTCTTTTATGGGAAGATACTCTTCATACCTGGCTATTTTTATAATTTCGTTTTCACTTTTTAACGTCCCTTTATAAAAAGGGGGGTTTGAAACAATAAAATCAAATTTTTTATTAATCTCGGCAGTTAAAAAATCACCTTCTATCACTTCCGCTTTTAGAGCATTTTCTTTTATATTTTTTTTAATAAATTCAGCCATAATTTTTTGTTTTTCTATAATACTAAGAGATATTTTTGGAAAATCCCTTTTTAAAAGAAGTCCCAAAACACCGCATCCTCCTCCTACTTCTAAAACATCGCCTTTAATATTAAATTTACTGATAAAATCATATAAAAACATTGTATCACTGTTATAACAGTATCCGTTTTCTGGCTGATAAAGTATCAATCCGTAAGCCCCAGTTCGTCTAAAATAGGTTTAATATCCTCTTCATAATATTTCATTAATAAAGAGGGAATAAGACTAACCGCTTCTTTGTCATGTCTCCATTCTTCTATCTTTTCTAAAATAACGCTCTTTTTATGTTCGTCCATATGTTTTGCTTTTTTTACTTTTTCTTTTATTTTATCAACCATAACTTTTCCTTTTTTTTTAAAATTATAACCAAAAAGGAAGAAAATGATAATTATTCCAGCAAGACTCTCCTCTTCAAGACTCCCCAAAAAAGTATTAGCCGAAATAAATAAAAAACCTATAATTATATGGTGCGCCCAAATAGCGGCCCAGGTAGATGACGTATGCATAGCTACCGACAGTGAAGAAGTTGTAACAGTATGCGAAAAATACGGCTTTAAAGCTGTTATGACTGATAAAAATCATAAAAGCGGCAGTGACAGAATTAAAGAAGCCGCAGATATTTTAGGCCTAAAAGAAGATGATATAGTAATAAACATGCAAGTAGACGAGCCTTTTTTAGAACCGGAAATTCTAAAGAAGGTTAAAGACAAAATTGAAGAGATTAAAAACACTTCTTTTCCTATGGTAAGCTGCTATAAAGAAATAAGCGAACTCCAGGCCGAAGACCCTAACCTTGTTAAGGTAATTTTAGATAAAAAAGGTGACGCAATATATTTTTCAAGAAGCAAAATCCCTTATAATAGAGACAAAACGCCCCATACATATTTTGGACATATAGGCATATACGGATTTACAAAAAAAAGTCTTGATACATTCGTTACTTTAAAAGGAGAGCTTGAACATATAGAAAAACTCGAACAGTTAAGGGTTATAGAAAATGGAAAAAAAATAACTATGATAAAAGTAAATACAAAAAGTTTCGGAATAGATACAAAAGACGATTTACTTAAAGCTAGAGAATTTGCAAAGGAGTTAAATTGAAAACCGTAGCCGTAAGCGTTGGCGACTTAAACGGAGTGGGTATAGAAATCGCCCTAAAATCCCATAATAAAATAAAAAAACTTGTAAAACCAATATACTGCATAAACGAAAAAATGTTAAAAAAAGCCGCAAATCTTCTAAATACTCCCGTTCCTGAAGATTTTGAAATTTACGAAATAAAAGGCGATTTTGAAATAAAGCCTGGAAAAATAGACGCCGAGTCGGGAGAATTTTCATATAAAAGTTTTTTAGCTGCCATAAATTTAGCAAAAGAAAAAAAAGTTGATGCAATAACCACTCTCCCTATTCATAAAGAAAGCTGGGCTAAAGCGGGAATAAAATACAAAGGTCATACGGAAGTTTTAAGAGATATTTTCAAAAAAAACGCTATTATGATGTTAGGCTGTCCAAAACTTTATGTAGCTTTGTTTACCGAACATATACCTCTAAAAGAAGTCCCTAGCAAAATCAAAAAAGAAAAACTTCTTGAATTTATGATTGATTTTTATAAATCCACAGGGTTTAACAATATAGGGGTTTTAGCATTAAATCCTCACGCAGGAGACGGGGGAGTCTTAGGCGATGAGGAAATAAAAGAAATACTGCCGGCAATTATAGAAGCAAACGAAACTTTACAAAAAAATACTTTTTACGGACCTTTAGTACCTGATATAGCTTTTATAAAACAAAAAGGTGTTTTTATAGCAATGTATCACGACCAGGGTTTAGCCCCTTTAAAATCCCTTTATTTCGATGAAAGTATAAATGTAAGTTTAAATCTCCCTATTTTAAGAACTTCGGTAGACCATGGAACGGCATTTGATATAGCATATAAGGGAGTGGCAAAAACAAAAAGTTACGAAAACGCAATTAAATATGTTAAAAACTCTAAAATTTGATATATATCAAGAAAAAATTTTTATTATTGGCTATAATTAATTAAAAAAAGGAGAGTTTAAAATGGATTATCCAAAACTCATAAGATTCCAACACGAAAGTTTCATAAAATTCATATATGCAAGTGTTATGGTTAAAGAACCTGATGTAAGAGAGAAACTAGAAGATATAGCGATGTTTAAATACAGACATATGGTATGGGCTATGCAAGATGCGGTAAATGAGGGTATTAAATTCAATATGGATTTTGATGAAAAAGAAATTGCAAAAATAAAAGTTTCAAGAGAAGAAGATTTATTAGAAGTGTTAATAGACGACCTTGACCAAAATATAGCTCTTTATGAGGGAGAAGACACTCCTACAATCAACAGACTGAGAAATGATGATACCTATTTTATAGAAGAATTAAGAAGTTTAGACGTAGAAGGAGAGATTACGTCATTTAACGAGCAAAAAGAACTTCCCGGAGTTGAACTTGATGAAAAAGCAAAAGCAGCACTGGTATTTTTCTTAATGGAAGAAACATTTAAAGAGTATGAATTAATTACTATATATAGCTATTTAAAAGTTCACAGTAATATAAGCATAGCAAATTCGGCTTTTACCGATTTAGCATATGATTCTATTTATCATTTAAAAAGATTTGCCGAACTTGCAAGTAAAATGGGAGTACTTACTCTTCCAAG
>NZ_JBMXVQ010000110.1:0-2993 GCF_053999135.1 Caminibacter sp. | reverse complement strand
ATATAAGCGTCCGGATTTTCAAGAGAATACCTAACCCCCGCCTGAGCGGCCAAATGACAGACTTTGTCAAATTTTTCCTCTTTAAAAAGCTTATTAACCCCTTCTTTGTCTTCAAGGTTTAGTTTGATAAATTTGTAATTGGGGTATTTTTTTGAGCGGACAGTTTTGCCGTATTCTATATTTTCTTTTTCAATGCCTGCGACTTTAAGCCTTCCGTATTTTAGATTTACATCGTAATAGTCGTTTATACTGTCAAGCCCTACAACTTCATCCCCTCTTTGTAAAAGCCTGTTTGCCAGATGAAACCCTATAAACCCCGCCGTACCTGTTATTAGTATTTTCATATTTTTATTCCTTTTAACGCCTCTTTTTCTATTTCGTATTCAAAATTTTTATGCACAACTATATCCACATTTCTGAAAAGCAAATCTTTTAATAAAATTTTTGCTTTTATTCTTTTTTCATACAAATCTTCATAATTTTGGGGAATGACAAATATATCCACATCCCCGCCTTTTTTATTCAAATCGGTACGGCTTCCGAAAATATAAATATCGCTTTCTCCAAAAACGTTTAAAACAGTTTCTTTTATAATTTTAATTTCTTCCGGATGTAATCTTATCTGCGTATTCATTTTTTTCCTCTATTTTTTTAACTATTTTCTCAAATGTTTCAATATTGTTCAACATCTCATTTAACGCCCCCACTACAAATTCAATCTCTTCGGGATACTCATGGGAGAGTGAATTCCTGATTTCCCTAAGCTTTTTCCACCGGTATATACTCTCAATTATCCCCTCTTTTTCAAGATACTGAAGTATATCAATATAACTTTTATCATTTAAATCATAACCTAATTTTTCCAAAATCTCTTTAAATACTTTTTCCCCTAAAAGCGACTGTACTTTACCAAATCTGTAAGCCAGAGCATCCAATGTCTTAATATCTAAAAATTTTATATCTTCAAAATTTGAAATATCAACTTCACCGTACTTTTCAATAAGCTCTTTTTTTATACCTTTGAGTATATCAATACTTTCATTTAATACTTTAAGATGAAAATCCAACATATCAATCCCTTGAATAAATATCTCTGGTATAAACTCTGTCTTTAACTTTTTCAAGATTTTCATCTATTCTGTTGGCGAGTATTACATCTGCTTTTTTACTGAATTCCTCAAAATCTTTCACAAACTCAACCCCTTCAACTTCATCGCCTTTTGCCATTGGCTCATAAACCACAAGTTTTACAAAAGGTTTTAGCATTTCCATAACGTCAAAAATAGCGCTGCTTCTGAAATTGTCGCTTCCGGCTTTCATAATCAGCCTGTAAACCCCGACCGTTTTCGGCTCTCTTTCAAGCACCCTTTTTGCAATAAATTCTTTTCTTGTAGTATTGCTGTCAACTATCGCTTCCATCAGTCTTTGAGGAATGTTTTCAAGCGTATAATTTGCCACTAATTGTTTCGTATCTTTTGGCAGACAGTATCCTCCGTATCCGAAACTCGGGTTGTTATAATGGTTTCCGATTCTAGGGTCAAGACATATGCCTTCAATAATATCTTTGGTGTTAAGCCTTTTTACCTCGGCATACGTATCAAGCTCGTTAAAAAACGAAACCCTCATAGCAAGGTACGTATTGGCAAACAGTTTAACGGCTTCGGCTTCGGTGTTATTGGTAAACAGAATAGGAATTGTCTCCTTAAAAGCGCCGTCTCTTAGAAGATTGGCAAAAATTTCAGCTCTTGTTGATTTTTCTCCTACGATAATACGGCTTGGATACAAACTGTCAAAAAGGGCTTTGCCTTCCCTTAAAAATTCAGGCACGAAAAATATCTTATCATAATTAAACTCTTTTTTTATCCTTTCGGTATATCCTATTGGAATGGTTGAGCGGATTACGATTGTAGCGTTCGGATTTATTTCTATTACGTCTTTTATAACGCTTTCTATTGATTTAGTGTTGAAATAATTAGTAACGGGGTCATAATCGGTAGGGGTTGCGACAACGACATATTCGGCGTTTTCGTATGCTTCTTTTTTATCTGTAGTGGCTTTAAGGTTCAAATTTTTTGTCTGGAAAAATTCGGTAATTTCCTTATCTTCAATAGGGCTTATTCTTTTATTTATCATTTCCACTTTTTCTGGAATAATGTCAAGAGCAACTACTTCGTTGTTTTGTGCTAATAAAACCGCATTGCTAAGTCCAACGTATCCGGTTCCCGCTATCGCTATTTTCATATTTTTACTCCTTTTATTGCTTCTTTTTCTATTTCTCTGCTAAAATCATAATGAACTACAATATCAACGGGTTTATACAAAAGCAGTTCCAGTTTTGCAGAAGCTTTTATTTTCTTTTTAAATAGATTATTCCTTTTTTTAGGTATTACAAACAAATCAATATCCCCTCCTTTTTTTTCTTTTAACCTGCTTCCAAAAACTATTATTTCACTGTCTCCAAAAACATCATATATTACTTTTTTTATAATTTCTATTTCTTTATCAGTTAAGCGAAGCATCTTTTATCTTTTCAAAAATTTCCTTTTTATAAAATTATATCAAGAAATTGTTTTTTAAAGAAAGAAAAAAAGAAGTTTTAAAGCTGGATTATGAAGAGTTCTTTTTTTCTTTTGACTTCCACTAAAGCGTCACCCTTGTCAAGGTCTTTTAGAAGTTTTTTAACGTCTTCTATGGAACGGACTTTTACCCATTTACCTGTTTTTATCGTTTTGATTCTTAAAATTTCATCGCCTTTTTGAAGCCCCATTCTCGCAGCATAGCTGTCAGGGTCGATATCGGCTATTTTTACGCTGTTTTTCTCCTGAAATAGCGTTACGCCTTTTAACGTTTCTATATCCTCAACCGCTTCTTTTTTTGTTTTTAAGGCTTTTAAAGTTGCTGTTACGGTTATATATTTTCCGTTTCTGTATATTTTCAGGGTAACTTTTGAACCGGCTCCCTTAAAGGCTATTTTGTTTCTAAGTTCCCCCGCG
>NZ_JBMXVQ010000109.1:0-18925 GCF_053999135.1 Caminibacter sp. | reverse complement strand
TCATTATTTCCGAATTTAGCGATGATTTCTCTTTTTTTCGCCGAATCCAAAGCCATGTTAGCCTCCTGATTGGTAAATTTTGAAATAGAAGTATACATAAGTTTTAAATAAAAAGCAAATATTATGATAAAATTTTAAAATTGATGTCAAAAAGGTGTAAAGTGAAGCACATCTTAATATTTTTATTTTTTGTAGTTTCTCTTTTTGCAAAAAATATTTTGATAATAAACTCTTATTCCGTTAAATTTCAATGGACTAAAACCGAACTTGAAGGTATTTTAAACGGATTAAAAGATAGAAAAGATGTAAAAATTTATATTGAATTTATGGATACGAAAGTTTTTAGACCGACTCCTGAGAGATTCGAAAGTTTTTATACTTATCTAAAAAATAAGTATAAAGGAGTAAAGTTCGATATTATAATAACTACTGATGATAATGCGTTGAATTTTGTAAAAAAATATAAAAATACTTCTCTTTTTAAGGATGCAAAAGTTTTTTTTGCCGGAGTAAACAACCTTAAATTGGCAAAACAGCTTGATAAATCTAAATATGCCGGGGTTTTTGAAAAGAAAGAGCCTTTGGCTAATTATAAATTTATAAAAAAAATTATGCCTGATGTAAAATACATCTATGTTGTGGCTGATAATTCAAATTCGGCTAAGTCGGTAATGAAAGAGTATAAAAAAGCTTTTGAAAAAATAAAGGATGTGAAATTTATCTATATAAATGATAAGAATTTAGAAAATGTTTTAAGAGAACTTAAATTTGCAAAAGATAAGTCGGCTATGATTTTACTTACCCCTTACAGTTTTTATTTAAAAGGCAGTCATATGGATTATGAATATGCTATTGCTTTGATATCTCAATATTTTCCTCATCCCATAGTTATTCATACTGATTTATTGGCCGGTATGGAAGATTCTAATATTGTTGGAGGTAAAGTTACTGACGCACTCTCTCAAGGTAAAGAAGTAGCAAAAAAAGTATTAAAGTATCTAAAAGGTGAATTTATGCAAAATATAGGCTTTACTTTTGAAAAAGCCAATAAAATGTATTTGAATGTTAAAAATCTTGAAAAATTCGGAGTGGATGCTGATGACTTAGATTATAAAGATGCTGTTTTGGTAAATAAACCTCTTACGTTTTATTCTATGTATAAAGAATGGATTATCAGTTTGGCTATTATAATTTTTGGTATTATAAGTATTACTATAATTTTATTAATGAAAAATATTCAGCTTAGAAGATATAATGTAAAAATGAAGGATATGAATAAGTCTTTAGAAAATAAAATAGAAAAAGCAATAGAAGAGATTAAATTAAAAGATAAAGAGTATTTTAATTATAAAAACGATACTTTCAAAAATATTATTCAATCTATTGTTTTTCAATTAAAATACCCTATAGAAGAACTTAGTAAACTAGATATTAAAAATGAAAAGGCAAAAGAGCTTGTTTTTTATTTAAAAGAAAAATTAAATAAATTTAATGATTTATTTAATTCTGAAAAAGAGATTTTTAATATAGAAGAAATTTTAAAAGATTATCCTGTAAATGGTAAAGGTTTTTTTGTTAACGCAAATAAAGAACAGTTAAAAAGGATTATAGAAGATATTATGTCCCTGTGTTCAAAAGCCTATATTATGCTTTATCCTGAAAAAAGAATTATGAAAATTTATCTTGAAGATTATAACCCTGAAGAACTTCAGTTTGTAAGAGGGGTTTTGGAAAATTGGCTTAATGTAGAGGTTTTTTTATATAGGGAGGGAAATATTTTAATTTTTGAAATAAAATTCAATTGAAAAGGGATTATTTTTGTATAATTTTAAAAAAAAGGTGTTTTATGCTTTTTACCAAATCTACCGCATATGCTTTGCAGGCTTTAATTGAGCTTTCTAAATTCGATAAACCTGTAGATGTTAATAAAATTTCTGAATTAACTGAACTTCCTAAACCTTTTTTGGCTAAACTTTTACAAAATCTTTCAAAAAAAGGTTTTATTAAGTCTTTTAAAGGAATTCATGGGGGATTTATGCTTGTTAAAAAACCTGAAGAAATAAAAATAGTTGATGTTTTTAAGTCTCTTGAAGATAAAAATTCTTTGGTTTTTTATTGTTCTTCAGATAAAGAAGAATGTACAAGAGACAGAAGTCAGGTTTGTTCTTTATGGCCTTTTTTTTCAAAAATAGAAGATGAGGTAGCTAAAATTTTGGAAAAATATACGTTAGCTGATGTTATAAGGATAAAAGCTGGTAAATAGATTAAAAAAATCTCTTCGTTTATTAAGTGAAGTTACCGATTTAGGTGTAGTTGCTTTTGTTTTTGCGATTTTATTAATTATAATAGTTCCACTTCCAAGCGGGATACTTGATTTTTTCCTGACTATTTCTTTAGCCGTTGCCGTTTTGATTTTAATGTTATCTTTGTATATTCCAAAACCTACCGATTTTACGACGTTTCCTACAATTATTTTGATTGTCACTCTTTACAGGCTCTCTCTAAACGTAGCTACTACTAGAATGATTTTGAGTAAAGGGTATGAAGGCCCTGATGCTGTTAGTAAAATTATTTCTGCTTTTGGTGAATTCGTTGTAGGTGGAAATTATGTTATAGGGATAATAGTATTTATTATACTTGTAGTTATTAACTTTATGGTAATTACCCAGGGTTCTACAAGGGTAGCGGAAGTTGCTGCTAGATTTACGCTTGACGCTTTGCCTGGTAAACAGATGGCTATTGATGCAGATTTAAACGCCGGGTTAATAGACGAACAGGAAGCAAAAAGACGTCGTGAGGAACTGATAAGGGAAGCCAACTTTTACGGGGCTATGGATGGGGCGAGTAAATTCGTAAAAGGTGATGCTATTGCCGGTATTATTATTACTATCGTAAATATAATCGCCGGATTTTTAATAGGGGTTTTTCAGCACGGTATGGATTTAGCCCAGGCCGCTTCTACTTATACTATTTTAACGGTCGGAGACGGACTTGTAGGACAGATACCGGCTCTTATGGTATCAACCGCTACGGGTATTATTATTACCAGAGCCAGCAAGGATGAGAGTAACTTTGCAGAGGGTGTTATCAAACAGCTTATGAGAGATTATAAAGTTGTTTTGATTGTAGGTACTATTCTTGTATTTATGGCGTTTATTCCCGGATTTCCTACGGGAAGTATGATTTTTGTGGGATTTGTAT
Source organism: Caminibacter sp. (assembly GCF_053999135.1). Lineage (NCBI taxonomy): Bacteria > Pseudomonadati > Campylobacterota > Epsilonproteobacteria > Nautiliales > Nautiliaceae > Caminibacter > Caminibacter sp. The sequence continues at coordinate 15,724 of NZ_JBMXVQ010000109.1, read as the reverse complement.
TTTGGCTTGCCGGATATTTAATGATGGAAACTCAAAAAGGTGTTGACCCTATTGAGGAATTATTGAATAAATTTAGAAAAAAACCTAAAAAGCCGCCTTCTAAAAAAGTTGCTGAAGAAAAAGCAAAAGAAGAACAAAAAGAAAAAGAAGCCGCGAAAAAATCTCCTGAAGAAGCGGCAAAAGAAGAAGAAAAAGTTTTAGAGGATATTTTAAAAGTAGAGCTTTTAGAACTTGATATAGGTTATCAGCTTATAAAAATAGCCGACCCCAACCAGGGAGGGGATTTACTTGACAGAATAAAAGCTATGCGTAAAAAAATAGCGGCTGATTTTGGTTTTTTAGTCCCTCAGATAAGAATTAAGGATAATTTGAATTTAAAACCTACTGAATATCAGATACTTTTAAAAGGAGTTGAAGTAGCAAAAGGAGAGGTGTATCCTGATAAATATTTGGCTATGTCAAGTCCTATGGTTATCGAAGAAGTTGACGGGATAAAAGTAAAAGAACCGGCTTTTGGGATTGATGCCGTATGGATAGACGAAGATAAAAAAGAAGAAGCTCTTATGAACGGTTATACGGTTGTGGACCCTTCTACCGTTATAGTTACGCATATAAGTGAAGTTATTAAAAAATACGCAGAAGAGCTTTTAACCCGTCAGGACGTTCAGGCGCTTCTTGAGAGGGTAAAAAAAGATTTTCCGGCTATTGTGGACGATGCCTTAAAAGTTGCGAATATAGGGCTTATTCAAAGAGTTTTAAAATCCCTTTTACATGAGAAAATACCTATTAAAGATATGATAACCATTCTTGAAACAATTGCGGATATCGCTGAATATACCAAAAATATAGATACTATTGTCGAACATGTAAGAAGCGCTCTTAGCCGGGTTATTACAAAACTTTATGAAAGTGAAGACGGAACCTTAAAACTTATTACATTTGACGCTCCAACAGAACAGTATCTGATGTCGAAACTAAAACAGCAAGGAGAGCAAAAACAGTTTATGCTGACAGTTGCAGAGATGAATAAACTTGTAGAAGAGGTAAATAATGCCGCTCAGGAAGTAGTTTCTCAGGGAATAGCGCCTGTTGTTTTAATAGTGGACCCTCTTATAAGAAAGCCTCTTGCAGAAATTTTGGAAAGATTCGGAGTGGATGTGGTGGTTTTATCTCATGCGGAAATAGACCCGAACGCTAAATTTGAGGTTCTTGGAAGTATAAGTATAAATTTTAATTCTTAAAAGCTATAAACGTGGCAAAATTATTCCATCTGAAAATTACTTCTACTTCGTTAAATCCGACATTTTTTAACATTTCTATATTTTCTTCCATGGTATAAGGAATTAAGACATTTTCTAGTGCTTCTCTTTTTTGAGCTATTTCAAATTCACTGTATCCCATTTTCTTTTTATAATTGTAATAAATGTCAATCATAATTTTATTTAATTTTTTATTTTCGGTAACCAGTTTTTCGCTCATTAAGAATATCCCCTCTTTTTCTAAAGAGTCATAAATTTTTTTAATAAGTTTTTCTCTTTTTAGAGGCCTTATAAACTGTATTGTATAGTTTGCTATAACGGCTTTTGATTGTGAAAAATCATATTGTAAAAAGTCTTCTTCTATAAACGTAATATCCACCCCGAATGCTTTTGCTTTATTTTTAGCTCTTTTTATCATGGCTTTTGAGTTGTCTATACCTATTAAATTTAATTTTTTGTTGCTTTTTTTTGCCAGTTCTATTAAAAAAGTTCCTGTTGAACTGCCTAAATCTACTATTTTATCACCGTTTTTGAGAAAATCTTTTAAAATGTCTATCTGTAAATTTAAGTTTTCCGTATAAAAAGGTACGCTTCTGTTAAGCATATCATCAAATACACTGGCTACTTCTTCGTCAAATTCAAACTGTTTTTTTATGGGTTTTGAGAAAACTTTATCTTTCAACTTCTTCCTTTATGTTATAATTTTTACAAAAATTTTACTATAAAAGGCAATTTAATGAAAGACGCTACCCTGGCTTTGCATTACGGTTATGATAAAGATTTTCAAAAAACAATGCAGGTGCCTATTTATATGACTACGGCTTATGAATATGAAGATACCGATCATGCGGCAAGACTTTTTAATTTAGAAGAAGAGGGGAATATTTATACCAGAATAGGAAATCCCACTACCAGGGTGTTTGAAAAAAGAATAGCTGTTCTTGAGAGGGGGGTTGATGCATTGGCGGCTGCCAGTGGCATGGCGGCTATATTTTATTCTATAGCCAATCTTGTAAAAAGTGGAGACAATATTATAATTTCCACCAAGCTTTACGGGGGGAGTATCACCCTTTCAACCCAGACGCTTAAGCAGTTTGGAATTACGGCAAAATATTTTGACCCTCAAAATCCGCAAACACTTGAAAAGCTTATTGATAAAAATACAAAGGCGATACTTTTTGAAAGCATTGCAAATCCCGCTTTAACAGTGCCTGATTTTGAACAAATAGTAAAAATAGCAAATGAAAAAAGTGTTATAACGATTTGTGACAATACCTTAGCGACTCCTTATGGAGTAAAACCTATTGAAAGAGGAGTGGATATAACGGTTCATAGCGCTACTAAATATATAGGAGGAAACGGAAGTGCCGTTGGAGGATGTATAATAGAAGCGCCTTTTGCCAAAAACAAATTAAAAACGAAAAGGTATGAACACTTTAATACACCCGATAAGAGTTATCACGGACTTGTTTATACGGAAAAATTCGACAATCCTTTTATAGCAAGAGCAAGACTGGCTCTTCTTCGGGATTACGGGGCGGTAATTTCTCCTTTTAATTCATGGCTTTTAATAAACGGGCTTGAGACTCTTCATTTAAGAATTGAAAGGCACTCAAACTCTGCGCTTAAAGTGGCTGAATTTTTAAATAAACATCCAAAAGTCAAAAAAGTTAATTATCCTTTTTTAGAAAATGACGAAAATTATAAAATGGCAAAAAAATATTTAAAATATGCGGGAGGAATTTTGAGTTTTGAACTTGAAAGTTATGAAGAAGCCAAAAAATTTATAAAAAATCTTACAATTTTTTCTTTAGTTACCAATATAGCCGACAGTAAATCTTTGGCAACCCATCCGGCAAGCACCACCCATCAGCAGTTGAGCAGGGAAGAACTCAAAGCGGCCGGTGTCCCGGAAGGGCTTATAAGGCTTAGTATAGGTTTGGAAGATGTTGAGGATTTAATAAAAGATTTGGAGGAGGCGTTTGAAAAAATCGGTTAATCAGATATTTATTTTTGTGAACCCAAACCTTTAGAAGAAATCGTTAAAAATTGATAAAATTGCATTAAAAAAAAGGGAAATATGAAAATTGAGACTAAAATAGCCAAGTTTACAAAACCGCTTTATCTTGAAAGCGGAAGAATTTTAGAACCTTGGCAGATTATATATGAAACATACGGCGAGCTTAATGAAACAAAAGATAACGTAATATTAATAACACATGCCCTCTCAGGTTCCCATCATGCCGCAGGAAAATATGAAGGAGACAGGAAACCGGGCTGGTGGGATTCTCTTATAGGTGACGGAAAGGCTATAGATACTAAAAAATATTTTGTAATAGCTACTAATGTTATTGGCAGCTGTTTTGGTTCAACCGGTCCTATGAGTCCTATATATCCGGGAAGTAACGAAAGATATAGACTTAAATTTCCGGTAATTACTATAAAAGATATGGTAAAAGCCCAGAAAATTTTGCTTGATTCATTGGGTATAAAAAAATTAAAAGCGGTAATCGGTGGAAGTATGGGAGGTATGCAGGCTCTAAGGCTTGCCGTGGATTACCCAGGATTTGCTAAATATGTTATTCCTATAGCGACAACTTATCAGACAAAACCTTATGTTATTGCCATAAATAAAGCTATGATAGAGGCTATTAGAGCCGATAGTGAATTTAAAAACGGAAACTATGACCCGGAAATCATAAAAGAAAAGGGTTTAAAAGGGCTTGCGGCTGCTAGGATGATAGGGTATTTAAATTATATTTCTCCTGCAACATTTGAGAAGAAATTTGGCCGGGAATATGTAAAGACCGACGGTATGTTTGAGCTTTTTGGCAGATTTCAGGTTGAATCTTATCTGGAATATAACGGGGCGAATTTTCCTAAATGGTTTGACCCTTTAAGTTATATATATCTTTTAAAAGCCATTTCTCTTTTTGATATAAGCAGAGGATTTAATTCTTTGGAAGAAGCTTTTAAAGAAATTAAAGATAAACTTTTTTTAATAAGTTTTAGCGGAGATACTCTTTTTTTCCCGCAGGAGATGAGAGATATAAAAAAATATATGGATAAAGCGGGAGGTCGGTGTCAGTATTATGAAATTGACAGTGATTATGGGCATGACAGTTTTTTGGTTGAAACGGAAAAATTTGATTTTTTAATCAGTGATATATTAAAAGGAGATTTGGATGCAAGATTTTGAAAAAAAACTAGAAGAAGCAAAAAAACTTCTTGAAAAACTAAACGACCCGGAAATAACTCTTTATGAAGCTATGGAGTTTTATAAAAAAGGGGTTAAGCTGTTAGAGGAAGCCTCTAAAATGATAGAAGAGGCAAAACTTGTTTTTAAAGAGATTAAATGAAAATAGCTATTTATCAGGCAGATTCACTTCCTTATGATAAAGCCAGGCTTAACTATTTTTTAGCCCAGGCAAGAAAAGAGAAAGTTAAACTTTTTATTCTTCCCGAATATACTTTGAACAGATTTTTTAAAGAACTTGAAAAAATGCCGCTTTCTTTTATAAAAAATCAAACCTCACATCAGATAAAGTTATTAAAAAGACTCTCAAACGATATAACCTTGCTTGCTCCTTTAGTTGTAGTAAAAGGAAACAAAAAATATAAAGTTATAGGTAAGTTCTTTAAAGGAAGTGTCAGATATTATTATTCACAACTTTTTATGCCTTATTCCCATTGGAATGAAAATAAATTTTTTGAAAAAAAAGAGAATAAACCTTTGGTTTTTAGTATAGGCAAGTATAGAATAGGGGCTATGTTTGGATTTGAAGCTCATTTTGACAGATTTTGGGAATATTTTAGAGATAAAAATGTAGATTTTGTAGCAGTAATAGGTACGGGTACTTTTAACTCTCATCAGAGATGGTTTGAAATGCTAAAAATAAGGGCTTTTTTAAATAATATGTATGTATGCAGGGTTAACCGTGTTGGGAGTTTCAAAGACTGGGAGTTTTACGGAAAAAGTTTTGTAATAGACCCTGAGGGTGAAAAAATCTTAATGCTCGGTTCTCAAGAAGAGCTTGGTATTTTTAAAATTGATAAAGAAGTTGTTAAGGAAGCTAAAAAAGAGTGGAAGTTTAGAAAACTTTCAAAAGAGATTAATTTTTAACACTGACTAAATGTACTTTATTTAGTCAGTGTATTGTTTTTAATATATTTCTAAAATTTCATAAGCGGTATTTCTTTTAGCCGGAATTTCTCCAACATCTTTTATTAATCTTATCATTTCTTTTTGATTCATTTTGTTTTGAGCACCGGCACTTCTTACTACGTTTTCTTCCATCATCGTAGAACCTAAATCGTTTGCCCCGTATAAAAGAGCCATTTGACCGATGTAGCTGCCTTGGGTTACCCATGAGCTTTGTATATTTTTAAAATTATCCAAAAACAGTCTGCTAACCGCTAAATATCTTAGATATCTGTTTGACGAAGTTTTATGTGTAACAATTCCTTCTTTCATTAAGGCCGTATTGTACGGTTGAAACGACCACATAATAAAAGCCCTAAACCCTCCTGTTTCATCTTGAAGGCGTCTGATTTTTTCCCAGTGTTCCACTACTTCTTCAATAGTCTCTACGGTTCCAAACATCATAGTAGCTGTTGAATTCAAACCGATTTCGTGAGCTGTTTTATGAATTTCAAGCCATCTATCAGAACTTATTTTTTTTGGAGCTATAATATCTCTTACCCTGTCGCTTAATATTTCAGCACCGGCTCCCGGAATTGAACTGAGACCTTTTTCCTTGAGTCTTATTAATACTTCTTTTATAGAAATTTTTGATATTTTGGCAATATAGTCAATTTCAGGTGCGCTAAATCCATGAATGGTAATTTGCGGATATTTCTTATGAATATGTTCTACAAGATTTTCATAAAAATCTATTTGTAAATTTGGATGGACTCCTCCTTGAAAAAGTATCTGCGTACCGCCTATTTCTAAAAGTTCTTCTATTTTTTTGTCTATTTCCTCAAAACTTAAAATATAAGCGTCTTTATCTTTTTTATGTCTGTAAAAAGCGCAGAATTTACAATCAACCCAACAGGTATTGGTATAATTTATATTTCTATCTACGATAAAAGTGGTTATTTTTTTTGGATGAAGTTCTCTTTTTTTCTTAAGAGCCATTTTTCCAAGGGATATCAAATCTTCGTTTTTTATTAAATCTATAGCTTCTTTTTTCGTTATTCTCAATTTTTCTCCTTAGATTTAGTATAATTTTATAAATAATATCATAAAAGGTCTGTTGATGGAAGAATTGATTAAAGAGATTTCACAAAAAACATTGGAAGAATTGGAAAAAGCAGGAAAAGCTCCGTATCCGTTATATTACAAAGAAGTTTTTAATTCTATTGTCGGTGAAAAAAAACTTCTTGAGAGTATAAACCCTAAGCTGCTATGTCTAAATAACCCTAATGAAAAGATTTTGACGTTAACAAAAAATACAATTGAGACTATTGCATCTACATCTCAGGAGATAAAAAAAGAGTCAAAAGAGGTAATAGAAGAGGTTGATTTGACTGACAGTGAGGAAGTTAAAGAGCTTGTGTTTAAATTCAGCAGCAGTTTAATAGATAAAATAAACAAAATGGAAGAGAAAATAAAGACTCTTGAGAGTGAGCTAAATAAAGCTTATAAAGACCTTCTTATAGACCCTCTTACAAAAGCCTATAACAGAAAAGCGCTTGAGAATGATTTAAATAAGATTTTGGAACAGGGAAAAGATAAAGATTTAGATTTGATTATTGCTATGATAGATTTAGATGATTTTAAAAATGTTAACGATACTTACGGTCATTTAGTTGGAGATTTTGTATTAATAAAACTTACTGGTATAATAAAAACTATTATAAGAAGCACTGATAAAATATACAGATACGGAGGCGATGAATTCGTTATAGTTTTCAACAGGGCCGATTTGCAAAACGTTAAGAAAATTATAGAAAAGATAGTTCAAAAAATTTCTAAAATAGCCTTAAAGTATAAAGATAATATTATTCATATGACGGTATCTGTGGGAATAGCAAAACATAAAAAAGGAGATACTATAGAAACTTTAATAAAAAGGGCGGACGAGGCTCTTTACAAAACAAAACAGGATAATAAAAACGGTTTTTTTATAAGTGAGGAATAAATGAATATTTTGGATGCTGTAATTATAGGTATTACTTTAATTCTTGGAATAAAAGGATTTTTTAACGGAATAATAAAAGAAATATCCGGGCTTATAGGGATAATAGGAGGTCTTATTGCCGCTTCAAAATATCATCATCAGGCAGGTAGTTATATTAATAGTTATATTTTTAAAATACCTAATCCTTCAGCTATCGATTTGGTGGGTTTTATAGCCGTGTTTGTTGGGGTGTGGCTTTTTGTCGTGTTTATAGGATTTTTATTTAGTAAAATTTTAAAGATATCCGCTCTTGGAGGTCTTGATAAAATTTTGGGATTTTTATTTGGAAGTTTAAAGTTTTTTTTGCTGATTTCCGTAATTATTGTATTGCTTTATCAAGTTGTTTTTATCAGAGAAGATGTTAAAAAATATGTTCGAAACAGTTTTATGTTTCCTGTGATGTTAAAAGTTGGAGATGGAATTATGAATATAACTTCTAAAGATTTAGAAAAATTTTCTAAAAATGCTAAAATTTTAAATTAAAACCTTAAAAGGAGATAAATGTTTTCTAACGAATATGTAAAACAAAGAATGGCTAAAGCCGAGAAATTAAAAGAAGAAGGCTTTAATCCGTATGACCACAATTCAAAAAGAAATACGAAAATAGCCGAATTTTTAGAAAAAAACAAAGATGTTTTAGAACTTGAAAATAGAAGAGATGAAAATAGAAAATTTACGGTAGCGGGGCGTGTTAAGTTTTTAAGACTTATGGGGAAAGCCGCGTTTTTTAAAATTGAAGATGAAACCGGAATGCTGCAGGTTTATATGAGTAAAAATGATTTGGGCGATAAATTTAATTTACTTAAAAAAACGCTTGAAGTTGGTGATATTGTAGAAGTTAGCGGGTATCCTTTTGTTACAAAAACCGGGGAGCTTTCTATTCACGCCGATGATGTAAGAATTCTTACAAAAGCCGTTCACCCGCTTCCTGAAAAATTCCACGGACTTCAGGATGTCGAAGCTAAATACCGCCAGAGATATCTGGATATGATAATGAATAAAGATACTCGTGAGAGATTCAAATTAAGAAGTCAAATTGTAAGTCTTGTTAGGGAATTTTTTTTAAAAAAAGGATTTTTAGAAGTTGAGACTCCTATGCTTCATACCGTAGTAGGAGGGGCAAACGCCAGACCTTTTATGACTCATCATAATGCTTTAGATATTGATATGAACCTTAGAATTGCACCGGAACTTTTTTTAAAAAGACTGATTGTCGGTGGTTTTGAAGCTGTGTTTGAGCTTAACAGAAACTTTAGAAACGAAGGAATTGATCATACTCACAATCCTGAATTTACCATGATAGAATTTTATTGGGCTTATCATACTGTGGAAGATTTAATGAAATTGACTCGTGAGCTGTTTGATTATCTGTTTGAGAGATTAAATCTTCCAAAAAAACTTCAGTATGGAGATATAGTAATAGATTTTGATGATTGGAAAACAATTACTTATAAAGACGCTTTGGTTAAAATCGGGAATATTCCCGAAGAAATTTTAGAAGATGTTGATGCTATGAAAAAATATTTAAAAGACCGCGGAGTAGAGCTTGATGAGCATATTGATAGTAAAGGCAAACTTTGGGCAGAACTTTTTGACGAATTTGTAGAAAGCAAACTTATTAACCCTACGTTTGTAACGGAATTTCCTATTGAAATTTCTCCGCTTGCTAGAAGAAGCGATAAAAATCCTGAATTTGCGGAAAGATTTGAATTGTTTATTGCAGGACGTGAAATTGCAAACGGATTTAACGAATTAAATGACCCGCTTGACCAGTATGAAAGATTTAAAGCTCAGCTAGAAGCTAAGGCAAAAGGTGATGAGGAAGGTATGGATATGGATTATGATTATATCCGCGCACTTCAATACGGAATGCCGCCGACTGCCGGTGAAGGTATAGGAATTGACAGGCTTGTAATGCTTTTAACCAATTCACATTCTATTAAAGATGTGATATTATTTCCAACTATGAAACCTAAAAAAGAGATTAAAGATAAAGACGATATAAAATAAATAAAAGGAGATATTATGAGTTTATTAAAAAATTATGACGCTGATGTTTATTCGATAATAGAAAAAGAACTTGAAAGACAGACAAATCATTTGGAAATGATTGCAAGTGAAAACTTTACTCTTCCTGAAGTTATGGAAGCTATGGGAAGCGTGTTTACGAATAAATACGCTGAAGGATATCCTGGAAAAAGATATTACGGCGGATGTGAATATGCCGATATGATAGAGCAATTAGCTATTGACAGGGCAAAAGCTCTTTTTGGATGTGAGTATGCAAACGTTCAGCCGCATTCCGGGAGTCAGGCTAACGGTGCCGTATATGTGGCTTTAATGAAGCCACTTGAAAAACTTCTTGGAATGGATTTAAGCAACGGAGGACATTTAACTCACGGAGCAAAAGTTAATTTTTCAGGAAAGCATTATCACTCATTTTCTTATGGAATTGACGAAAAAACAGGTAGAATAGATTATGACAGAGTAAGAGATATTGCAAAAATCGTAAAACCAAAAATGATTGTATGTGGTGCGAGTGCTTATCCAAGAGAAATTGATTTTGCTAAATTTAAAGAAATCGCCGATGAAGTGGGTGCTATTTTAATGGCGGATGTTGCTCATATTGCAGGACTTGTAGTAGCAGGAGAGCATCCAAATCCTTTCCCTCACTGCGATGTTGTAACAACTACAACTCATAAAACCCTAAGGGGGCCTAGAGGCGGACTTATTCTTACAAACAACGAAGAGTATGCTAAAAAAATCAACAGCGCGATTTTCCCGGGAATTCAAGGCGGTCCGCTTGTACATGTTATTGCGGCAAAAGCTGTCGGATTTAAAATGAATCTTGAAAAATCTTGGAAAGAATATGCAAAACAGGTAAAAGCAAACGCTAGAGTACTTGCGGAAGTATTAATGGAAAGAGGATATGATTTGGTAAGCGGGGGTACGGACAATCATCTTGTATTGGTAAGTTTTCTAAATAAAGAATTTAGCGGTAAAGAAGCTGAAGAAGCGCTAGGAAGAGCCGGAATTACTGTAAATAAAAATACAGTTCCGGGTGAAAAAAGAAGTCCTTTTGTAACTTCTGGTATCAGAATAGGAAGTCCGGCACTTACTGCAAGAGGTATGAAAGAAGAAGAATTTAAATTTATCGCAAACAAAATTGCCGATGTTCTTGATGATATTTATAATCTTGAGCTTCAAGAAAAAGTGGCTCAGGAATTAAAAGAACTGGCTAGCAAATTCGTAATTTACGATAGACCTACTTACTGATTTTTCCCTTTTTGGGAACTTTAAGAAAAAATAAAAAAGGAGAAGAGGAAAAATGGCTTATAATGTGGATATTTCTATGATAAAAATGAATAGAGATTATTATTTTGAATATAAAGGCACTATTGTAAATAAATTAGTTTATAAGGGAAGAACTTTTTTTGATAAATATGAAAAGATAGAAAAACCTTTAACGCTTCAGGTGATGAATGAACATATAGAAAGAAAAAAAATAATAGCTCATGATTTAATTAACAGAAGAAGAAATATTGTAGAAAATATAGTTTTTGATTATAACGGGCGTGACCCTGAAAGATTTTGGAACAGGGCGAATTTACTTTTAAGAGAGGAAGGTTTTTTGAATTTTACGGCATATAACTCTAAAACCCCGGGACATCTGCATTTATATATTCATAAAGGACATACTACTTTAAATGAGGCAATCCAGATTGGAAAAGCTCTTTCTATGAAATTGGCAACCCGTTTACCAAAGCAGTGGAGGGTTTTTCCAACTGACGAGTTGCCGCCTGAATTTAATATCTTGAATTTACCATATGGTTTATTTAAAAAAGAAAGAGGTGCGAGTTGGGCAAAACATATGTAAGGAGACAGAATGAAAAATGATGATTTATTAAATATAGAACCTAAAAAAGATATGAAAAAACCGCTGGTGTACGGGGCAGGGGCTTTTTTGGTATTTGTTATTATTATAATAGGTGTTGCGATTTATCAAAATTCTTCTTCAAAAGAAAATAATGAAATAATTCCTCCTGAAGAAAAAGTAGTGCAAACGCAGACTCAAACGGAATTTAAACCTTTACCTGTTGAGGAAAAACCTGCTCAAACACCTGCTATTGATACTAAAAAACTTATAGAAGAGCCTGAAAGGCAAGAAAAACCTCAGGTGATAAGAGTTGAAGAGCCTAAAAAAGAAATAAAAAAAGAGACTCAAAAACCAAAAGAAACTTCTGTAAAACAGGTAAGCGGAGAAAAGAATTATTATATCCAGGTTGCCGCTCTTTTAAGAAATACAAAACCTAATAAAAAATTTTTGGATTTGATAAAAAAAGAGGGGTTTGATTATAAACTTTATAAAACGTATATTGTTAAAAACGGTCAAAAAATATCTGTGACAAAAGTGTTAATAGGACCTTTTACAAAAGAAGAAGCAAAAAAATATTTGCCAAAAATAAGAAAAAACATTACTCAAACGGCGTTTATCTTTAAGGCTAAATAATGGTTTGGGATAAATTTTTAGTAGATGAGTTTAGTGTAATCGCTGTTTATAATAAAATAAAATCTCTTTTTCCAAAAGAGAGGCTTTTTTTGCTTGAAAGCGTCATTAATAATGAAGACGGTAATTACTCTTTTATTTTTATAGGGGAAAAAGAAAAAATAGAGTATAAAAACTATAAAACTAAATATTTTGACGGAAAAGAAGAAAAAATTATTGATTCCGACCCTTTTACGTTTATGAAAGAATATTATTCTAAAATAGATAAAGAAAAATACAAAAAGCTTTCTAAAGAGCTTAAAATAGGTTTTGTCGACGGTTTTGTAGGATATATCGGTTATGATATGGTAAAAGTGTTTGAGCCTGTTTTACAGCCTGTTATGGATTCTTTAAAAGATGAAACGGATATTCCTGATTTTTATATGATAAGACCCAAAATCATTATAGGTTTTTCTCATAAATTTTCCGAAATGACAGTAATTATTAATGATTTAAAATATGAAAAATATCTTTATATTATAAGAGATTTAATAAACTCTACATATAAACACCAGCCTCTAAAACCGGTAAAACTTTTAAATGAGCCTAAATTTGTTTTCAGCAAGGAAAAATTTTTTGAAATGGTAAGAAGGGCAAAAGAAAACATTAAAGCCGGTGATGTTTTTCAGATAGTTCTTTCCAACAGACTTAAAGTAAAAGCTATTGTAGATAGACTCTCTTTTTATAGAAAATTAAGAAGTAAAAATCCGTCTCCTTATTTATATTATTTAGATATAGATGATTTTGCAATTATAGGCAGTTCTCCTGAAATTATGGTGAGACTTACAGATGACCTTATTTTATTAAGGCCTATAGCTGGTACAAGAAAAAGAGGTGAAAGTTTAAAAAAAGACTTGGAATTAGAACAGGAGATGATAAACGACCCTAAAGAAGTTGCCGAACATATAATGCTAGTAGACCTTGGAAGAAATGATGTAGGGCGTGTGGCAAGGCCCGGCAGTGTAAAAGTAGAGGAGCTTATGAGGGTTGAGAGATATTCTCATGTTATGCATATGGTAAGCGATGTGGTGGGAGAAATTGAGAATGGATATGATATGTTTGATTTATTTAAAGCTACTTTTACCGCAGGAACCATGACGGGTGCTCCAAAAATAAAAGCTATGGAACTTATTGCCAAATATGAAGGCTTAAAAAGAGGATATTATGCAGGGAGTATTGGATATTTTGGGTTTGATGGAAATATGGACAGTGCTATTACCATAAGAACAGCCCTTATAAAAGGAGATGAAATTATTTTTCAAGCGGGAGCTGGAATTGTTGCCGATAGTAAGCCGGAGCTTGAATATAAAGAGGTCGAAAATAAGCTAAAAGCTTTGGTTTCTACGTTAAAGGAATTAAATGCCGGTAGTTAGAATATTTGGGGCTAAAAGGGTATATTACAGGCCTCAGGGTTTTTTGGATTCCCAAACAGTTAATAAAATTATAACCCATGCTGATATATCCTTAATGGAACAGAAAAAAATCAAATATGTCAGTATCGATTTTTCAAAGATAATAAGCGCAAATAAGAATGCTATAAGATTTTTAAACGAAATATGCAAGGTATTGTATAAAAAAAATATAGAAAGCTGTATGTTTAATGCTAATACAAATGTTTTGAATATATTATCCAATTTAAAAGACTGTTATTTTAATTATTTTGAAAATAAAGAAGTTGAAAAAGTGTTTTGCGATGATGATTTTAGATACGAAAAGGATATCTATATATGTTGTATTAAAGACGAACAAAATAAAAATATGCTTATATATAATTTAATAAAAAAAGGTTATTCCCCAAAAGTTATAGATTCAGAGAGTGAAGTACAAGAGGGGCTTATTATAAAAAACTCTTTTATATCGAAAATTTCAAACAAAGTAGGAGCGGTAGTTAAAAACGGTATAGTTTACTTCTTTTTTGACGGATTTTTAGACGCCAATTTACATAGTATGTTTGATTTAGAATATTTTAGTAGAAATCTTTTAATAGGATTTAAAGTTTTTATTTTTGATATGAATAAAGTTAAAGGAATGAATGTTCATGCCGTTAGATTTTTAAGCAAATTAGGTGTAGAGGCAGCTGAATACGGAGCTCTTCTTGCTATTATAGGGCTTGAGAAAAATTATGTTCGGCTTGTGCTTATAAAAGAGCTTGAAGATATGGGATATGTGTTTTTTGCAAGTGAAGCTGATTTTTTAAATTCCCCTATTTATCAAGAAGCTGTTAATAGTAGTGAGATGATTTACAAACGTTCTAAAAATATTACAAAAGATTATGTAAAATTACTTCCTTTTTTTGTTAACGCCACTATTTCTACAGTGGAACTTATGACGGGAGTAAAGGCTAAAAAAGAGCCGCCTAACATAAAAGAAGTCAATATTGATACGAATAGAAATGACTGGGTTGCAAGTTCCATAGGTTTTTACGGAGATTTGGACGGAGCTTTGATTTTAATTTTTACTGAAAAACTTTCTAAAAGAATAAGTAAAATTCTTCTTGGAGAAGAGTTTAAAAATAAAGAAAAGTTGGTGGATATGATAGGGGAATTTGCAAATATTATTGTAGGTAATGTTAAAATAGAACTCAGTAAACATGATGTAAAAATTAATCTTACTCTTCCAAAGGTGTTTGATAAAGTGCAGGACTTGCAAAATATTGTTGTTAACAGAAAAGGGATAGAAGTTAAATTTTATTTTGAGGGAGAAGAATTTTATTTTTATTTAATAAGGTGAAATTATGTTTTTGATTTTTGGAAATCCGGTATCCCACAGTAAATCGCCTCTTATGCATAACTATTTTTTTAAAAAAGAGGAAATAAACGAATGTTACGGCAGATATTGCCTGGAAGACGGTTCTAAAATTATTGAAAAATTTAAAGAGCTAAAAATAAAAGGCGCTAATGTTACTGTACCGCATAAAGAATGGGCATATAAGCTTGCAGATGAGGTTAGGGGAATTGCCAAAGAAATAGGAGCTGTTAATACGCTTGTAAAAGAGGGAGAAAAGATTATCGGATATAATACGGATGCTCTCGGGTTTTTAGAAGCTATTAAAGAGTTTGAATATAAAAAGCCTCTCATAATAGGGGCCGGCGGAACCGCTAAAGCACTAAGCCTTGTGTTACCTGAATCCGATATTTTAAACCGCTCTAAAAACAGATTGGAATATTTTAAAAAAAAGGCTAAAAATACTTTTACATGGGATGATATAGATAAATTTGATTACGATTTAATTATAAATACGACTTCTGCTGGACTTAATGATGAAAATCTTCCAGCCCCTGAAGAGATAATGAATAAGCTTTTTTCAAATGCAAAATATGCCGTTGATGTAATATATGGAAAAGAGACCCCTTTTTTAAAAAAAGCAAAAGAGTTTAACCTAAAAATAAAAAGCGGACTTGATATGCTTGTATATCAGGGAGTTTTGGCAATGGAGTTGTTTTTGGGCAAAAAACTTGAGAGGGAAAAAGTGGCTAAGCTTTATTTTGAAATATTAAGGTAGGGGTTCTTCTTTTAATTCCATTTTAGCT
This sequence comes from Caminibacter sp., assembly GCF_053999135.1. Classification (NCBI taxonomy): domain Bacteria; kingdom Pseudomonadati; phylum Campylobacterota; class Epsilonproteobacteria; order Nautiliales; family Nautiliaceae; genus Caminibacter; species Caminibacter sp. The sequence continues at coordinate 204 of NZ_JBMXVQ010000109.1, read as the reverse complement.
CCGAGACTTTTAAATTTATCTAGTAAGTTTTCATATCCTCTGAATAAATGATAAATTCTGTGAACTTTTGTTTCTTTTTTTGCTATTAAGCCTGCTAATACCAAAGCACTGCTTGCTCTAAGGTCTGTGGCCATAACATCGGCTCCATAAAGTTTTGTAGGTCCGTAAACAGTAGCTATTTTTCCCTGGATTTTTATATTGGCT
>NZ_JBMXVQ010000108.1:0-2212 GCF_053999135.1 Caminibacter sp. | reverse complement strand
TATTCAAAAGCGCTTGAGCTATGCCTGAAAAACGCAAAACCAAAAGAAATCAGTGAAAATATTTATATAAACGAAGCATTAAACAGAATTTTGGCAAAAGACATTATCGCAAAAAGAAATTCCCCTGTTTTTACCAATTCCGCAATGGACGGATTTGCCTTTAGACACTCATCAAATAAAAAACTGAAAGTCATAAAAACTATTTATGCCGGTGACAAATACGAAGATTTTGAAATAAAAGATGATGAATGCGTCCGAATTATGACTGGTGCAAGGGTGCCTGAAAGTCTTGATACGGTAATCCCGATTGAAAAATGCGAAGAAGTCAACGACGAATATATAGTAATCCCCGAAATAAAAAAAGGCGCAAACGTCAGAATAAAAGGCGAAGAAATAAAAAAAGGCGAAGTTTTAATAAAAAAAGGCGAAACAATAACCCCTGAAATCATCGCAATGCTTGTAAGCCAGGGAATTGTAAATATTCCCGTATATACAAAACTGAAAATCGCTATCCTCTCAACCGGAAACGAATTAAAAGAACCTTGGGAAAATGCCGATAAAGAGGAAATATACAACGTAAACTCATATTCGATTCAAGCCCTTTTAAAAAAACATGGCTTTGAAAGCGACATAATTGGACTGATTCCGGATTCTTTAGAAAAAACAGTTGAATATATAAATAACATCAAAAATGACTATGACGTAATAATTACAAGCGGCGGGATAAGTTTCGGGGATGCTGACTTTTTATATGAAGCGTTTAAACAAAACGGATTAAAAGAATTTTTCCACGGAATAATGGTAAAACCGGGACGCCCTACAATGGCGGGAATTATGGATAACACGTTTGTATTCGCAATGCCCGGAAATCCCCTTAGCGCATATATAAATACATTCGCACTTGCTATTCCTACACTAAAAAAACTAAGCGGCGCAGATAAATACTATTTTCAGACAATTTATGCCAAAAACAAAAGCGACTTTAAAGTAAACCCGAAAAAAGACCATACAATACTCGGATATTATGAAAACGGTGAATGGGAGGTGTTTAACGGGTATAAATACGGCTCGGGGATGCTAACGCCTCTGCTTAAAAGCAACTCTTTAATGCTTTTAAATAAAGGAAGAGAAGTAATTAAAAAAGGAGAAATGTTAAAGATAATACCGTTTGATACAGTTTTTACAAATAAAAATAATTTATTTAACATTTGAATTTAAAAATAATTTATCTAATTTATCTATATTAATTTTATATTTTCTTTTTGGGAGTTTTTGTAAAACTTCCTTATCCTGCAAATCTTTAAATAGTTTAATCAAGGTCGGTTTGCTTATATCAATCTCATTCATTATATCGTTATATGAAAGTGAAAAAGTATACTCATCATCCATATTTTTTACAATCATTTTAATAACCTCAAGCTGTTTACTTTCACAAATAACAGAAGCTATTTTGAAAACCAACGTATTATTAACAAGCTCTTTTTCCTGATAAACAGGTAATAAAACTTCATAAAGACTGTCAAGCAGCTCTTTTATTTTTATAGGCTTTACCAAATAATTAACAGCTTTAAGTTTTATTGCATCAAGAAGATAATCGGTTTCCGTATATGCGGTCGTAAGTATAAAAGGAATTTCTATACCGTTTTGTTTTAAAAATGAAATAAATTCAAGACCGTTTTTATCTCCGATTAAAATATCGCTTATAATAACATCAATATGTTTTTCTTTTAAAATTTTATAAGCCTCTTTAGTATTATCGGCAGTATAAATATTTTTGACAAAATCTTCAAGAATTTCACTTAAATTTTTAAGTAAACTCATATCATCCTCAATATATAATACATTAAACTCTTTTAATATATCATAGTTTTTCATTTTGCTCCTTTATAGGTAATATAATTTCAAACATGGCGCATTTATACATCGTATCGGTTCCCATTCGATGTCTGATATTTTTAGCTTTTATCTTTCCGCCCATATGTTCTTCAATAATCTGTTTTGCCATATAAAGCCCTATTCCGCTTCCTTTATCTTTGAGTTTGGTTGTAAAATACGGTTCGAATATTTTTTCTAAATTCTCTTCTTTTATTCCGCCTCCGTTATCTATTATACTAATAATTATATCTCTTTTTTCTTTTTTAACAATAATTAAAATTTTTTTATCTTTAACTCCGCTTTTTTTTAGTGAATCAATAGCATTGTTTAAAATATT
>NZ_JBMXVQ010000107.1:0-29819 GCF_053999135.1 Caminibacter sp. | reverse complement strand
ACGACCTTGAAAACGTAGGATATACAAACCGACACCATACTCTGTTTGAAATGCTTGGAAACTTTAGTTTCGGGGATTATTTTAAAGAAGAGGCTATTGCATATGCTTGGGAATTTGTAACGGAAGTACTTAAACTTGATAAAGACAGACTGTGGATTACGATTCACGAAAGCGATGATGAAGCCGGTAAAATATGGGAGAAGTACGTTCCAAAAAACAGAATAGTAAAAATGGGCGATAAAGACAACTTCTGGCAAATGGGAGATACGGGACCTTGCGGACCTTGCAGTGAGATTCATTATGACCAGGGAGCCGATAAGTTTAATTCTCCGGAAGATTATTTAGGAGGAGAAGGGGACAGGTTTTTAGAAATTTGGAATCTTGTATTTATGCAATATAACCGTGATGAAAAAGGAAATTTAACACCTCTTCCAAAACCGAGTATCGATACTGGTATGGGCTTAGAGAGAATTACGGCTGTGGTTGAAGGGGTTGAGAGTAATTATGATACATCAATTTTCAGGCCTCTTCTTGAAAAAATCGTAGAAATTACGGGAAAAGAGTATCATAAAGACAAAAGAGGAGCGTCTCACAGGGTAATTGCCGACCATATAAGGGCTGTGAGTTTCTTACTCAGTGAAGGTGTAAGATTTGACAGGGAAGGCAGGGGATACGTTCTTAGAAGAATTCTCAGACGTGGAGTTAGACACGGATATCTTTTAGGACAAAGAGAGCCTTTTATGTATAAAATCGTAGATACGTTGGTAAATCAGATGGGTGGTATCTATCCACAGCTTAAAGAGAAACAAGAAGCGATAAAAGATGCTATAAAACTTGAAGAAGAAAGATTTTTCGAAACGATTGATAAAGGAATGGCTCTGTTTAAAGAAGAGCTTTCTAAAACCGCAGGAGATACGTTTAGCGGAGAAGTTGCTTTTAAACTTTATGATACGTACGGATTCCCTCTTGATTTAACTCAGGATATGTTAAGGGAAGTTAATAAAAAAGTGGATATTGAAACATTTGAGAAACTGATGAAAGAGCAAAAAGAAAGAGCAAGGGCAAACTGGAAAGGCAGCGGGGATAAAAAAATAAACCTAAAAGACCTTGAGAAATATGAGCCTAATAAATTCGTGGGATATGAGTATTTAAAATACAAAACAAAAGTAAAAGCTCTTTTTGATGAAGAAATGAATGAAGTTAACGAGCTTAAAGGCTCAGGTTGGGTTATGCTTGAAGAGACACCTTTTTATGCCGAAAGCGGTGGTCAGGTAGGAGACAGGGGAGTAATTTTAAAAGACGGCAAAACTGCGGCAAAAGTCGTAGATACCAAAAAATTTGACGAGAGGAATTTATCTAAAGTTAAAGAAGCCGAGCTTAAAAAAGGAGATGAGGTAGAAGCCGTTGTGGATGAGAGCAGACGCGAAATAGCAAAACACCACTCAGCCACACATCTTTTACACTCAGCCCTTAGAAAAGTTTTAGGAGAACATGTAACTCAGGCAGGGTCTTTAGTTGAGGCAAACAGACTCAGATTTGACTTTACCCACCCAAAAGCGCTAACAAAAGAAGAACTTGAAGAGATTGAAGAGATGGTAAACAACGTTATTGCCAGAGGAATTGGGGCGGAAGTTAAAGAAATGCCAATTGACGAAGCGAAAAAAGAAGGCGCTATGGCGCTCTTTGGTGAAAAATACGGAGATATTGTAAGAGTTGTAAAATTTGATGATTTCAGCGTTGAGCTTTGCGGGGGTACTCATGTAAACAATACGGCTGAGATTGGAAGTTTTTATATTACAAAAGAGAGCGGAGTTAGTGCGGGGGTTAGAAGAATAGAAGCGGTAGCCGGACTTTCTGCTTATAAATACGGCAAAAACTACAGAGACTTGGTAGAGGAATTAAAAGCCGAAAATAAAGCAAAAGATTTAAAAACGTTTATTTCAAAACAAAAAGAGGAAATTAAAAAATTAAAAGAAGAGATAAAAGCTCTAAAACAGGCTGCCGTTAAGGAGATAAAACCTGTTGAAAAAGACGGTATCAATTATGTAATCGAAAGAATCGATAATGCTAATTTAAGAGAAATTGCAACTGATTTGAAAGGAAGAGTTGATAATTTGGTTGCGTTTTTAGCAGGTGAAAATAAAGGAAAAGTAACGCTTGTAGCAGTTAGTAAAGTTCCTGAAATTAAAGCAGGGGATTTGATTAAGGAATTTGCTCCGATTGTAGGTGGAAAAGGCGGAGGAAAGCCTGATTTTGCCCAAGGAGGTGGTAAAGACGCCGGAAAAATTGACGAACTTATTGGGAAAGTTAAGGAAAAATTCGGGCTATAATTATTGATTTAAAGAGGAGGGGAAATGCATACCGTATTGCTTGTGGAGGATGATTTACAGCTTGCTAAAATAGTTAAAAGAATTTTGGAGAGCAAAAATTTTAAAGTGATTTTAGTTGAGGACGGAAAAGAAGCGTTAAAATTTATTAAAGAAAAAGATTTTGATTTATATCTGATAGATATTAATATTCCTGAAATTAACGGACTTGAGCTTGTTAAATATATTAAAGAACTTGAAAAAGACGGTAAAATCGTAATGATTACCGCCAGTGTTGAAGAACATAATTTTAAAAAGGCGTATGAATACGGGTGTGACGATTATATTAAAAAACCTTTTCATGCAACCGAACTTGAAGTAAGGATAAATAAACTTATAGGAAAAGAGAGTATTAGATTTGGAAATTATGAGTTTAAATTTGACACCGGAGATTTGTTTAAAGACGGAAAACCGGTTAATTTAAGAAAAAAAGAGAAAAAGCTTCTTCATATTCTTTTAAAAAATGCAAATTATACGGTTCCCGCGGAAAAAATAGTGGAATTTGTGTGGCCTGAGGAGAAGAAAAAAAATCCTCCTTTAAGGCAGCTTGTTAATGAGATAAGAAAAAAATTTGACAGAGATTTTATTCAAACAGTGGTAGGAGTAGGGTACAGATTTGAAACTGAAGCTTAATTATATTCTTCTTCTTTTTTTCGTTTTACTCGGGGTGTTGGTATTTGTAGCTATTTACGCTCAATACAGTTTTTCAAAAGATGTACTTATTCAAAACTTTATCAATAAACATTATGCTGTTACTTTAAAAATAAAAGAAAAATTTAAAAACGTATTGGATAAAATAGAGTATGTATTTGAGAATGAAAAAGAAGAAAACCTTAAAAACCTTTATATGTTGCCTCTTCTTTACGATAAAGACTTTAATCCTGAAGCGGTTGCCGATTCTTTAAATAAAGATATAAAAAACGGTCATTACGAGGTGTTTTTGATAGATAAAAACTATACTGTTGTTAAAGGCAGTTACGCTCCCGATATAGGTTTTAATCTTGGCGCGTTTAAAGTATATAAAAAGATTTTGGATGAAGTTTTTAAAGGTACTAAAGAAATAGACATCTCCGAGGCACATCTTGATAAATCCTCTATGAATTTAAAAAAGTATTACCTTATCCGCTCTCCCGATAAAAAATATCTGTTACAGTTGGCATATGTTGTGGATATGTTTAATATTTTAAAAAAAACGTATGACAAAATTTTAAAAAAAGCTGAAGATTTAAAAGAATTGGAAATTTTCTTTGTGGAAAAATATTTTATTTATAAAATAGATTTTAATAACAGGTATCATAAAAAAGAGAGTTTAATTCAACTAAAAAAGTGTTCCGCTCATATATTTTCATCAATTTTTAATAAAAAAATATCGGATGTAAATTTGGCTGAAGAAGTGGAAAAAGAGTTTAAAAATAATAAAGACCATATAATTAGATTAAACCTTGATAAAAATATTTTGGAAATTTATGTAGTAATAAGGGGCGTTTTTGATAATCAAAAAAACAGGTTTATTATTAAAGCCGTTTACGATACGACTTCTTTAAAGTCGGTTATTAAAGCTTTAAAAGAGAGGTTTTTGGTTGTTTTAATATCTTTGTTTTCCATAATAGCCGTTATGTATGCTTTTATAGTGGTTAAAGTTTCAAGAGAAATAGAATATATAGTTTTTCATATGAAGAAAAATGAAAAAATTAAAAAAGACTCATCTTTTATTGAAGAGATAGATACGTTAAAAAAGAAGTTTAACGAATTTAGAGAGGCCTTAACGGAAGAGATAAATAAAAATAAAATTTTGCTTACCGAAAATAAGCGTTTTATCGTTGATACGATACATCAGATTAAAACGCCTCTTAGTATTATTACCCTTAATTTGGATTATGTTAAGGAGAAGGAAAAGGATAGTGAAATAAAAGAGGTACTAGAGGAAATAGAAGCCGCGGTTACGATACTTTCCAATTCTTATGAGGATTTGTCTTATATATCTGGAAACGGGATAGTAAAATACGAGGCTAAAGGCGAAATTAATCTTAGCGAAAATCTTAAAGAGAGAATTAGGTTTTTTGAAACGGTTGCAAAGGCTCATAATAAAAAAATTTTATCCTATATCGAAGAAAACATTTTTTTTGAAATAAATAAAATAGAATTTGAGAGAATAGTGGACAATAACTTATCAAACGCTATTAAATACTCTTCTAAAAAAGATATTTTTGTAACTTTAAAAAGGGAAGATAATTTTATTGTTTTAAAATTTGAATCTTTTGGGGAGCGAATAAAAGACCCGGTAAGTATTTTTGAAAAGGATTATAGAGAACATATCCATAAAAGAGGACTCGGCATAGGTCTTAATATTGTAAAAAATATATGCGATAAATATAACATAGAATATAAAGTCTATTATAAAGAAGGAAAAAACGTATTCGAATATAAATTTAAAATTTGATACAATTTCAAGTAAAAAGGTTAGCGTTTGCTTATTTTATGCAGTGCGTCCCCTACTAGAGCAAAACTTCTTAAAGATTACGGTATTTCTTTTATTCAAAAATCATGCGATTTTGATGAAGAAAAAATTTCAACTAAAGACCCTTACGAATTTGTTGTTTTTGCCAGTTACGGTAAATTTAAAGAGTGCGAAAAGTGTTTTCCTAATGACGATTTGGTAAGTGCCGATACGGTAGTTACTGATGGAGTAAATATTTTAAGAAAAGCTAAAAATAAAGAAGACGCCAGAAAAATTCTTTTAGCCCAAAGCGGAAAAAAAATAAAAATACTCACCGCTATGTGGGTGAAATTCGATGAAAGAGTTTTTGGAAGGGTTGATGAGACTTTATATGTTTTTAAACATTTTGATGAAGATGATTTGGAGGAGTATCTGAATTCAGGCGAATGGAAAGATAAAGCGGGAGCCTGTATGGTTGAGGGATTTTGCAAAAAATATATAAAATATGTTAAAGGATACGAATCTACGGCAATGGGGCTTTGTGTTGAAGAATTAATAAAAATTATAGGAGATAAATATGTTAATAAGTGAAATTCAAGAGTTTCAGAAAATCAGAAAAGAAGCAAGGGCGTATCTGTGCTTTCTTCTTCAAAGAAATCTGCCAAACCGGCTTCCTAATATAAGCGTAGATGTAATATATGAGGGACTTGAGAGAATTATTCACGAGCTTCCTTTTGCAAACGCCGCATATATTCTTGATGCCAACGGAAAGCAGATAAGTAAACTTATAACGTTAAAAGATACGCTAAAGGATTTCGAAGTTGAGGTTAATCAGTCTAATAGGACATATTTTTATAAAGCCGTTAAAGAGAAAAAATGTATTTTAACCGACCCTTACCCTACACTGGTAGGCGGGGATATGGTGGTAAGTGCCGCTATGCCTATTTTTAACGACAGAGGTCAGCTTATATATGTTGCTGTAATAGATATTCCTTTAAGGGAACTTTTAAAATTTGTTCATAGGGAAAGAGGGGATACATGGGTTTATAATTTTAACAGGATTGTTTATGGAATTTTTGCGGGGGCTCTTTTTGCCATTTGTGTTCTTTTGTTTATTGACGGAATAAAGATGTTTTTTACTTATACCCTTAGTAATATAGATGTAAAAAAAATGTTTGAAGCCACTATTTTAATAACTCTTTCATTGGCGCTTTTTGATTTGGTAAAGACGCTTTTAATGGAGGAAGTTATAGGGGAAAAAGAAGAACATCCTTTTGCCATTCATAAGACGATGATTAAATTTTTGGGAAGTATCGTAATAGCCCTTGCCATTGAAGGGCTTATGCTTGTATTTAAATTTGCTATGATTGCTCCTCAAAAACTTGTGTATGCGGCGATGCTTTTAGCGGCTGTTACATTTTTACTAATAGGACTTGCTTATTATATGAAAAATGTCGGTAAAGAGATTAAATAACGGAGAGAGGAATGATAGGTATAGTTGATTATAATATGGGGAATCTTGCAAGCGTGAAAAACGCTTTTGATAAAATAGGAGCAAACGCGGATATAGTTAAAGACCCTGATAAACTTAAAAATTACGATAAACTTCTTTTTCCGGGAGTCGGAGCGTTTGGCGACGCTATTGAGCATTTAAAAGAAACGGGACTTGATGAGGCTATGAAAAATTTCGTAAAGACGGGTAAATATGTTTTAGGCGTATGTCTTGGGATGCAGCTTTTATTTGAAAATAGCGAGGAATTTGGAAATCATAAAGGGCTTGGAATAATTCCGGGAGATGTAGTAAGGTTTGATAAAAAAATAGAAAAAGACCATAAAGTTCCTCATATGGGATGGAATAAAATGTTTTTTCAAGGAAACTCACCTCTTTTTAAAGGGTTGGATAATCCTTATTTGTATTTTGTTCATTCTTATCATGTTGTTTGTGAAGATAAATACGCTATTGGTAAAACATTTTACGGTTATGAATTCGTAAGTGCGGTAAATAAAGACAACGTATTCGGTTTTCAGCCTCATCCGGAAAAAAGCCATAATGCCGGTCTTAAAATTTTGAAAAATTTTGTAAATTTATAAGGAGTTTATTATGATAATTTTTCCGGCGATTGATTTAAAAGACGGTAAAGCGGTCAGGCTTACTAAAGGACTTATGCAAAGCGCTAAAATTTACAGTGACGAGCCGTGGGAACTTGCTAAAAATTTTGAAAATATGGGGGCAGAGTGGCTTCATATAGTGGATTTAAACGGAGCTTTTGCGGGGGAGCCTAAAAATATAGAACAGATAAAAAAAATAAGAAAAAACACAAATCTAAAAATTCAGCTCGGCGGCGGTATAAGAGATGAAGAAACAATAAAAAAATACCTTGATTTGGGAATAAACAGATTGATTTTAGGAAGTATTGCGGCAAGAGACCCTAAAAAAGTTATCGAACTTGCCGATAAATATCCTATAGCTGTGGGAATAGACGCCAAAGACGGTTTTGTGGCCGTTGAGGGCTGGGGTAAAAGCGAGGGTGTAAAAGCCAGTGAACTTGCTAAAATGTATGAAAATTCTCAAATAGAGTGTATAATTGCAACTGATATTTCTAAAGACGGAACACTTAGCGGATTGAATATAGATTTTATACTCGATATAATGAAAGCATCTAAAAAAAATGTAATTGCAAGCGGCGGTGTCGCGAGCGAAGAAGATATTAAAAAAGTTAAAGAAAACGGAATATACGGAGTTATAATAGGAAAAGCCTTTTATGAAGGCAAAATAGATTTAGAAAAAATTTTAAAGGAGTATTAATGGGAAAATTACTTGTAGTCGATGATTCCGGTACAATGAGAAGAATTGTTAAAAACGCATTGGTAAAGCTTGGATTTAAGCCCGAAGATATTTTGGAAGCGGCTGACGGAAAAGAGGCATGGGAAGCGTTTCAACAGCACAGGGATGAAATAAACGCCGTTTTAACAGACTGGAATATGCCTAATATGACGGGACTTGAGCTTGTTAAAAAGATAAGGGAAGATGAAGTTAAAAGGGGAGTTTTAGGAAGCGGTAAAGATTTTTTAAAAGATATTAAGCTGGGAAAAGGCGTTAAAATTATTATGATTACTACCGAAGGTGGTAAAGAAAGCGTGCTTGAAGCTGTAAAAGCGGGTGTTAACAACTATATTGTAAAACCGTTTACCATTCAAAAAATAGAAGAGAAACTAAAACAGTTAAAGCTGTTATGAAAAAATTTTATTACGAGCTGAGTGTCACCCCTTCCGCTTTTAAAGAAGAGATAGAAAATTTTTTAATGGAGCGTTTTTTTAACGGTATAGAAGAAAAGGGAAATACTCTTATTTTAAGAAGCGAAGAGGGATTTGATGATTTGATAAAAGAGTTAAAAAATTACGTTAAAGCGTTGGAAGAAATTTTTAATGTTTCTGTGGATTTAAAAATTGATATAGAAAAAAAATCAAACAGGGATTGGGTAAAATCATATCAAAACTCCGTTAAACCGGTGGAAATAGAAGAGTTTTATATTCATCCGAGTTGGTATCCCCCAAAAGAAGGAAAAATAAATATAGTAATAGACCCGGCTTTGGCTTTTGGCAGCGGACATCATGAAACGACTAGAAGTTGCGTTAAAGCAATAAAAAAATATGTAAAAAACGGAAATTCTTTTTTAGATGTCGGTTGCGGCAGCGGTATTTTGGGAATAGTCGCTTCAAAACTGGGCGCTGAGGTGGATGCCTGCGATACGGACGAATTGGCGGTTGCTTCAGCTAAGGAAAATTTTGATTTAAATTATGCAAAATATAACCGAATATGGAAGGGAAGCGCGGGTGATACAGATAAAAAATACGATGTTGTAACGGCTAATATAATAGCCGATGTGCTGGTTTTTATAGCTTCGGAACTTAAAGCCAGGGTTAATGACATTTTAATTTTATCTGGTATAATTGATAAGTATAAAAATAAGGTTTTAGATAAATATAAAGATTTTAAGCTTATAGAGGAAATAAAAGATAACGAATGGGTTACTCTGGTGCTTAAGAAAGGAAATTAATGGATAAGAAAAATAATAACAATAATAATTTTTTTAATCAAAACCCTCTTCTTTTTTTTATTGTGTTTGCTGTTTTGATAGTTATAGTGTTTAGGAGTCTTGGAAGCGGCGTTAGCGAGGTTAATAATTTGACAAGTGCCGGGACCAGTCAGGTTATGGCGTTAAGTTATTCGGATATAAAAACGCTTGCAAAAGAAGGTAAGCTTGAGTATGTGGCAATAGGTAGAAATTTAATTAAGGCTAAGCTGAAAGACGGAAGAATAGTAACCGTTCAAAAAGTACCGGGTGATAATACTTTAGTGGAAATTCTGGATAAATATAAAGTGCCTTACGGTGCTATGAATGACAATAACTGGCTTAGCGATTTGATTTTCGGGTGGATTATTCCTATTTTTATATTTTTTGCCATATGGATGTTTCTGGCCTCTCGTATGCAAAAAGGCATGGGCGGAGTTTTAGGAATAGGAAGCGCTAAGGGATTGATAAAAAGTGAAAAACCCGACGTGAAATTTGATGACGTAGCCGGTAACGATGAAGCTAAAGAAGAGGTAAAAGAGATAGTCGATTTTTTAAAAAACCCCGACAGATATATAGAACTCGGTGCTAAAATACCAAAAGGCGTTCTTTTGGTTGGACCTCCGGGTACAGGTAAAACGCTTCTTGCAAAAGCCGTGGCTGGTGAAGCGGATGTGCCTTTTTTTGCGGTAAGCGGAAGTAGTTTTATAGAAATGTTTGTGGGAGTCGGTGCTGCAAGGGTTAGGGATTTATTTGCTCAGGCTAAAAAAGAGGCTCCTAGTATTATTTTTATAGACGAAATAGACGCAATAGGAAAAAGCAGAGCCGCCGGAGGGCCTATGGGCGGCAACGATGAAAGGGAGCAGACGTTAAACCAGCTTCTTGCGGAAATGGACGGTTTTGATTCAAACGAACCCGTTATTGTCTTAGCCGCTACAAACAGACCTGAAATTTTAGACCCGGCTCTTTTAAGACCAGGCAGGTTTGACAGACAGGTGCTTGTTGATAAACCGGATTTTAAAGGAAGAGTTGAAATTTTAAAAGTGCATATTAAAAAAATAAAGGCCGGAAAAGACGTTGATTTGGAAGAAATCGCCAGAATGACCGCAGGACTTGCCGGTGCGGATTTGGCCAATATAGTAAATGAAGCCGCTCTTCTTGCCGGTAGAAAAGGTAAAAAAGAAGTAAATCAAGAAGAGTTTGTAGAGGCGGTTGAAAGACAAATAGCCGGTCTTGAAAAGAAAAGCAGAAGGCTTAATGAAAAAGACAAAAAAATAGTCGCTTACCATGAAAGCGGACATGCTGTTGTTGCGGAAGTGACTCCTGAAGCCAGAAAAGTAAAAAAAGTTTCTATCGTCCCAAGGGGGCTTGCTGCTTTGGGATATACTTTAAATCTACCTGAAGAGGATAAGTATCTTATGCAGAAAAAAGAACTTATCGCGGAAGTAGACACGCTTCTTGGGGGAAGGGCGGCAGAAGAAGTGTTTACAGGTGAAATTTCAACAGGAGCCGGAAACGATTTGGAAAGGGCTACCGATATTGTAAGAGCAATGGTTAGTATGTATGGAATGAGTGATGTAGCCGGACTTATGGTGCTTGAGAAACAGACCAACAGATTTTTAGGGAATTTTGCCCAAGCTAGGGAATATTCTGAAAAAACTCAAGAAGAAGTGGATAAATTTATAAAAACATTTTTGGATGAGAGATATAAACACGTTAAAAATGTTTTGAAAAAATATAAACCTGTGATAGAAAAAATGGTTGAGGAACTGTATGAAAAAGAAGTAATTGAAGGAAGCAGAGTAAGAGAACTTATTGAAAAATTCGAAGAAGGCGAACTGGATAAAGATATTGACCGGGATAAAAAAGAAAGCAGTAATAAAAAAGAGGGTGAAAATGAAAACGGAAATAATTCTTAAAGAAGGTTATCCTTATATAGGCGGTAGTTTTTCTATTTTCTTTTTTTCTCTTTTGATGACCGACAGTTTTTTATGGCAGTTTTTTTGGTTTTTGGTGTTTGCTTTTTTTGTATATTTTTTCAGAAATCCCGAAAGAATTCCCGAAGATGATTCTAAAAACGCCATTATTGCTCCAAGCGACGGTACCGTTGTTGAAATAGTAGAATCGCTGTCTCCTATTACCGGAAAAAATAGCGTAAAAATTTCAATAAGGCTTTCTCTTTTAGATGTTCATATTCAAAGAAGCCCCATATACGGCGAAATGAGTGCAAGAGAATATATTCATGGAACTTTTCTTGCTTTAAATTCTCCAAAAGCCAGTGAGCTTAACGAACAAAACAGAGTGCTTTTTAAACAGGGTAACTGTGAAATAGTGGTAAATCAGATAGCGGGGTTTATTACAAGAAGAATAGTGATGTTTAGGGATTTAGGACCTGTAAAACTTGGCGAAAGATACGGTATGATAACATTTGGTTCTCAGGTAGATATATACCTGCCTAAGGAAAGTATAATTAAAGTAACCGAATTTCAAAAATTAAAAGCCGGAGAGACTCTTTTGGGGTATTTGAATGAGAATTAACTTAGCTTATTTGCTTCCTAATTTTTTTACCGCTTTAAGCGCTTTTTTTGGTGTAATGGCTATTATTGCCGCTTCTCAGGCTAAGTTTGAAAAAGCTTTTATTTATATTGTCCTTTCTTTGATTGCCGACGGTCTTGACGGCCGCGTGGCGCGTCTTACCAATACCGCTTCCAAATTCGGGGTTGAATTTGATTCTCTTGCCGATATAGTGGCGTTTGGAGTGGCCCCGGCTATGATGCTTTTTTTTGCTATAGGGGAAAATTACGGAAGGTTTGGGGCTTTGGTTAGCGGTCTTTTTGTGGTTTTCGGTGCTATAAGGCTTGCAAGGTTTAACGTTACCACCGGGGAATTGGACCCCAGGTATTTTATAGGGCTTCCCATTCCAACCGCTGCCGTAGTCCTTGGCAGCTGGATTATGCTTGATATAAAATACGGAGGTAATTTTGATTTTTTGATTTTGATAGGAGCATTGTTTTTGGCTTTTTTGATGGTTAGCAATTTTAGATATCCGAGTTTTAAAAAAATAAATCTTGATAAAAAAGTTGCTTTAAAAGTGTTGATTTTAATTATTATAGTGGCTTCTTTTATATATTTGTATCCTGTTGAGGCAATTGCTATAATTTTAACTGTTTATGTTTTTTATGGATTTATAAGAGGCGTAATTAATTATTTTAAAGCGATAAAAAGAACTAATGGATAAAATTTTTCCATTGACAAAAAATAAACTATAAGTTATAATTATAAAAAAAATGAATAAACCATAAAAGGATTTTTAATGAAAATGGTAAAAATTTTTGATACTACATTGCGTGACGGAGAACAGTCCCCTGGTGCTTCTATGACAATAGAAGAAAAAATAAAAGTTGCAAAACAGCTTGAAAAATTAAGAGTCGATATTATTGAAGCGGGATTTGCAGCGGCAAGTCCGGGGGATTTTGAAGCTATTCATATGATAGCTAAAGAAGTTAAAGATTCAACTGTTTGTTCCCTTGCAAGAGCGGTTGAAAACGATATAAAAAAGGCCGCTTTAGCAATCGAACCTGCGCCCCTTAAAAGAATTCATACATTTATAGCAACAAGTCCCATTCATATGGAATATAAACTTAGAATGAAACCGGATGAAGTAATAAAAAGGGCAGTTGAGGCCGTTAAATATGCAAGGACATTTGTAGATGATGTTGAGTTTAGCTGTGAGGATGCCGGAAGAAGTGAAATGGGCTTTTTAAAAGAGATAATAAGCGCCGTTATTGAAGCGGGAGCTAAAACCATCAATATTCCGGATACCGTAGGATACAGATTTCCTCATGAAATGGGAGGTATGATTAAAGAACTTGTCGATTATTTTCCAAAAGACATTACTTTTAGCGTTCATTGTCATAACGACCTTGGACTTGCTACGGCTAATTCATTATACAGTATCTTAAACGGGGCTAGACAGGTTGAATGTACTATAAACGGTCTTGGTGAGAGAGCAGGAAACGCGGCACTTGAAGAGATTGTCATGGCTATTAAGGTTAGACGCGATTTGTTTGAGGGGATTGATACGAGAATAAACACAAAAGAGATTTATCCGACAAGCCGTCTTGTGGCAAGCGTTACAGGAATTGAACCGCAGCCTAATAAAGCTATTGTGGGAAGAAACGCTTTTGCTCATGAAAGCGGTATTCATCAAGACGGAGTGCTTAAACATAAACAGACATATGAAATTATGAGCGCGGAGGATATCGGGCTTGATATTAAAGATACGATAGTGCTTGGAAAACACAGCGGTCGTCATGCACTTAAGAAAAAACTTGAACAGCTTGGATTTACCGATATAAACGAAGAAGAACTAAATGAAATATTTATGAAATTCAAAAAACTGGCCGATAAGAAAAAAGAGATATACGATGAAGATATTTTGGCTATAATGAATGAAGCAAGCGATAAAACCCCTAAAGTTTATGAATTGCTTTCTTTACAGCTTAGTGATTGCAGCGAAGGTATGCCAAGTGCCGCCGCTAAAATAAAGTTTGAAGATAAAATTTATACCGATGCGGCAATAGGAGAAGGGACTATTGATGCTATATTTAAGGTAATAGACAGAATAAGCGGTATTAACGGAAGACTTATGGATTACAAGGTTGAAGCTGTAAGCGAAGGGAAAGACGCTCTGGCAAAAGTGATGGTAAAAGTTGTGTTTGACGAAAACAAACCGGCCGTTATGGGGCATGGGCTTAGTATTGATACAATGCTTGCAAGCGCTAAAGCGTATATAAATGCTCTTAATAATTATATTCATATGAAAGATTTATTAAGCAAAAAGATAAGTTATAAGGATAGTATTTAATGTTAAAAATAGCCATTTTAGGTAAACCAAACGTTGGAAAAAGCAGTTTTTTCAATAGAATTCTCAGACAAAGAGACGCTATTGTCAGTGATAAAGCCGGGACTACCAGGGATATAAAAAAAAGGGAAGTTTCCCTTGATGACGATTTGGAAGATATTGTACTTCTTGATACCGGAGGTCTTGAAGAAAGAGACGAACTTTTTGAGAAAGTAAAACAAAAAGCTCTTGATGTGGCTAAAGAAGCCGATGTAATTCTTTACATGGTTGATGGAAGAACTATTCCTGATGAAGATGAGATTAAATATTTCAGAACTCTTCAAAAATTAAGAAAACCTCTTATTTTAATCGTTAACAAAGTTGACAACGATAAATTGATGGAGGGTGTTTACAACTTTTATGAATTGGGTGCCGATGAAATTTATCCTATTTCTATTGCGCATAACAGAGGGGTTGGAAAACTGATTGAGAGGATAAAAGAGTTTGTTCCCAAAAAACCTAAAGTCATTCAGGAAGCTACTGCTATAGAAGAAGATATTCCTCTTGAGGAATTATTCAGCGAAGAAGAGAATAAAGAAGATTTAGAAAACCTTAAAGAAATAAAAGTGGCGATTGTAGGACGTGTAAATGTCGGAAAAAGTTCGCTTTTAAATGCTCTTGTGGGGGAAGAGAGGGCGATTGTCAGTGATATGGACGGTACCACTATAGACCCTATTGACGAAACTATTTATTACAACGGTTATCATATAACGTTTGTAGATACCGCCGGTATCAGAAGAAGAGGTAAAATTAAAGATATAGAAAAATATGCCCTTATGAGAACGGAAAAAGTTTTGCAAGAAGCCGATGTAGCCATTTTGGTTTTGGATGCAAAAAACGGAATAGTAGAGCTTGATGAAAAAATCGGAGGTCTTATTCAAAAACATAAAAACGCATGTATTATAGTCGGGAATAAGTGGGATGAAGCTTCAATGGATTATAAAAAATTTGAAGCCGATGTAAGAGACAGGTTTAAATTTTTGTATTATGCCCCTTTTATGGTTGTCAGTGCAAAAACAAAAAGAAATATTGATAAACTTAAAGATAAAATTATTTACGTATACGGGAATTATATAAAAAGAGTACCTACTTCCAAACTTAACGAATGGATAAAAGAAGCTACCCAAAGACATAAACTTCCAACCGATATAAGAGGGCGGGAAATTAAAATTTATTATGCGACGCAGTTTGGAATTAAGCCTCCTACAATCGCTCTTGTTATGAATAAACCAAAACTTCATTTTTCTTATGAGAGATATTTAATAAACTTCTTAAGGCAAAAAGAAGATTTTACAGGTACGCCTATTGTATTAATACCAAGAGAAAAAGGGAAAAAGTGAAAAGAGTAGTTAGTGGAATGAGACCTACTGGAAAACTTCATTTAGGACATTATATAGGAGTTTTAAAAAATTGGAAAAAATTGCAAAACGAATATGACAGTTTCTTTTTTGTAGCCGATTGGCATGCACTTACTACCAAATTTGACGAAGATATAGATTTGAAAGCTCAAAGTATAGAACTTATAAAAGAGTGGATAGCAAGCGGAATAGACCCTCAAAAAGCCACTCTTTTTATTCAAAGCGAAATAAAAGAACATGCCGAGCTTTATTTGATTTTTAATATGATAACCCCTGTTAGTTGGCTTGAGAGAAATCCTACTTATAAAGACGCTATGCAGCAAGAAGAGTATAAGAAAAAAAACAATGTCGGATTTTTAACATATCCGGTGCTTCAAACGGCTGATATAGTTCTTTATGATGCCGATTTGGTGCCTATCGGAGAAGACCAAAAACCCCATTTGGAACTTGCTAGGGATATTGTAAACAGGTTTAATTATCTTTATAAACGAGAAATTTTTAAAGAGCCTAAAGAGATGTTAACCGAAGTTCCAAGACTTCCGGGGCTGGATGGAAGAAAAATGAGTAAAAGTTTTAATAACGCCATTTATCTTGATGAAACGCCTGAAGAAATATGGGCTAAAGTCAGACAGGCAAAAACAGACCCGGCAAGAATAAGAAAAACAGACCCTGGGCATCCTGAGGTTTGTATTGTTTTTGAATATCATAAAGCGTTTTCATCCCCTGAGGAAGTTAATGAAATAGAGAATGCTTGTAAGGCTGGTTCTATAGGATGTGTGGAATGTAAAAAAAGATGTGCAGCTAATATAGAAAAAATAGTAGGACCTATTCGAGATAAAAAAGCGCAATTAAAAAATGAGGATATTTTAGATATAATTAAAGAAGGAAATAAAAAAGCCAAAGCACTGGCTGGTGAAAAAATGAAACAGGTAAATGAAGTTATATTTTAAAGGAGACAAATGAAAGCAAAAAAACTGTGGTGTGCGGAGAGAGTTCAAAGACTTATGATGAGTATGTTTTTGCTTCTTATTTTAATGCTTTTGGCAAAAGGATACAGCGTAGCGGGACTTGCTCTTTTGGCGTTTATGTCGGTTATGCTTTTTATTCATTTCATTTTTGATTTTTGTCCTTCGACTGTGATTTTGCAAAAAATATTCGGAAGCTGTTATTGCGAATGTAAGGAAGAAAACCATGAAAATCAGTTATAAAGAAGCGGGAGTTGATATTGATGCGGGAAATTCTTTGGTAGAGAGAATAAAACCCGTAGTAAAAGAGACTTTTAATGAAAATGTAGTTGGAGGTATAGGCAGTTTTGCCGGAGCTTTTAGACTGCCTCAGGGATATAAAAAACCCGTTCTTTTATCAGCTACGGACGGGGTTGGGACTAAGCTTAAACTTGCAATTGATGCGAAAAAATACGATACGGTCGGAATTGATTTGGTAGCTATGTGCGTTAACGATTTAATTTGTAATTTTGGTGAGCCGCTTTTTTTCCTCGATTATTATGCCACCGGAAAACTGGATGTTGACGCTGCTGCCGATGTAATCAAAGGGATAGCCGAAGGTTGTAAACAAGCTGAATGTGCTTTAATCGGTGGAGAAACCGCTGAAATGCCCGGAATGTATAGCGAAGATGATTTTGATTTAGCGGGATTTGCTGTGGGAATAGCAGAAGAGGACGAACTTAATCCAAAAGTAAAAGAAGGAGATATTTTAATTGCCCTTCCAAGCAGCGGTATTCACTCAAACGGGTATTCGCTTGTTAGAAAACTCTTTTTTGAAAAATTAAAAATGAAATTTGATGATGAAATTGATGGTAAAAAACTTATTGATATTTTGCTGACTCCTACTAGAATTTATGTAAAAGATTTTAAAAAACTGAAACCTTTTATAAACGCTTTGGCTCATATTACCGGAGGAGGAATTGTAGAAAATCTTCCAAGAGTGCTTCGGGATGATTTGGAAGCGGTTGTTTATAAAGATAAAATAAAAATCCTTCCGATATTTGAGTTTATGAAAAAATATGTAGATGAAAATGAAATGTTTAGAACGTTTAATATGGGTGTAGGAATGATTTTGGCGGTTGATAATAAAAATGTGGATGAAGTGTTGTCTTTAAGTGACGGATATGTTATTGGAGAGATAAGAAAAGGATTAAAAGGAGTAAAACTGATATGAACCCCTCCCGTTTGCTTTCTAAAATAGTTGTTAAAATAGCAAGAACTTCTTTTCCAAAATCCATTCAATGTTTTATAAACAGACTTTATGTAAAATTTTTTGATATAGATATGAGCGAATATACACCCGAGGACCCTTGTGAATATCCGACTCTCAACGACCTTTTTATTCGCCATAAAAAATATATCGAATTTTATGAGGATGAAGATATTGTTGTAAGTCCTAGCGATTCTTTGGTGATAGCCGATGGAGAGATAGAAGATGGATATGTTTATCAGATAAAGGGTAAAAAATATGAATTAAAAGAATTAATTCCTTATGAAACTAAACTTAATGGAGGATATTTTATAAATCTTTATCTCTCTCCAAGGGATTATCACAGATATCATGTCCCTGTTGATATGGAAATAGTAAAAGCTACTTATATTCCGGGTGAGCTTAAGCCCGTTAAACCTTCTCAGCTTGAAAAGGAATTGGTTTTTCCAAAAAATAAAAGAATTGTTTTAAAATGTAAAGACAAAAAAGAGAGGTATTTTTATTTTGTGGCTGTAGGGGCTATGATTGTGGGAAAAATTCATATGAATTTTGATGAAAGACTTCAAAAAGATTATGAGAGTGTTATAACTTTTGAATATGAAACTCCTGTAAAATTGAAAAAAGGCGATGAGCTGGGCAGGTTTGAGTTTGGTAGTTCTATTTTGCTCTTTTTTGGACCTGAGCATTTTAAATATTTAAATCAGAAAGATTATTTGGAAGTAGGGGATATTCTAGGTGAAATTTATTAAAAGGTCTGTTTTTTTTATTCTTCTTCCCGTTTTTATTTTTGGCGTGGATAAACAAAAGCTGCTTGACTGTTATGAAATATTCGATCAAAGAAAAGCAGAGCTTGAAGCTGAAGCCGAAAAAATCCTCGAACAAAAAGAGGCTTTAGAAGCTTTAAAAAACACTTATATGGCCCTTATAAAGAAAAAAGAGGAAAAGTTTAAAAAAAAAGAAGAGGAAATTAACGCCACTTTAAAAAAAATAGAAGAAGAAAAAAAACTTATTCAAAAACTTGTTAAAGAAAACAAAAAAATACTTGAAGCCATAAAAAAAGCCAAACTTGATAAAGTTGCTCAAAGTTATGCAAAAATGAGACCCAATAATGCAGCTAATATTTTACAGACTATGAAAGAAAAAGACGCGTTGGAAATTTTACAAAAACTTCCTCCAAAAACGGTTGCTAAAATATTTGCTAAAATGGAGCCTAAAAAAGCGGCGAAACTCAGCGAAGCATTACTGAAAATAAAGGACACCCATGAATCAGATTGAAGCCATTACCTCTTTACATTTAAGAAACGAAGTTCAGTTTTTTACGTTTTCCCTCGAAGAAAACGGAGATGTTTATGCGATGAATATTTTTAAAATAAAAGAAATTTTAAAATATCAGGGAAAAGTAGTTGAAATAGGCAGTGAAGTCCCTTTTATTGAGGGAATTATCAATGTAAGAAATATTACCATCCCCGTAGTGGATTTGAGAAAGTGGTTTTTTTATGACGGGACAAATAAGGATTTGAGTGAGTATGGGATTAAAAGTAAAGATTATTTGGTAATGATTTGTGATTTTAGCGGGGTTTTGGTAGCCGTTAGGATATATAAGGCTTACGGTCTTTTAATAAAAAGCTGGGATGAATTTGTAAGAAACGATAATATTTCTTCTCATCAAAAGATTATAGGATATGTTAAAGAAAAAGATAAAATTATTCAAATTGTCGATATGGAAAAGATGGTGGATGAGGCTTTCGGTATAGAGGAAGCTAAATTAAAAGAGATGGATGTTGTAACAGAGCTTGGTATAAAAGACAAATATATACTTGTGGCGGATGATTCAAAATCGGTGTTAAATGTTATGGAAAGAATTATGAAAAAACTTGGCGTTAAATATATGTTGTTTAAAAACGGGGAAGAGTTGATTGATTTTATATTTTCAATTCCTAAAGAAAAAATATTCGCTATTATTACCGATTTGGAAATGCCTAAAAAAAGCGGTTTTGAGGTGATAAAACAGGTAAAAAACTCTTCTTATAAAGATATTCCTATAATAGTTAATTCCTCTATGAGCGGAAAATCAAATGAAGAAATGGCTAAAAGCCTTAACGCTGACGGTTTTGTATCAAAATCCAATCCCGTTGAAATTGAAAAATTTTTAAGGAATTTTATCAATGAAAGCACAGATAATACTTAATGTTAACGCTCAAAAGCATTTAATAGCAAAAGCGTTAACCAAATATATCGATTTTTCAAAAAGGGTATATATAGCGTACGGGTCTACAAATCATTATCTGCTTTATCATTTGGGAATTGAATATAAAGACGCTTATATTGCGGGATGTTTTTATAACAATGCTTTAAACGTTACCAAAAAAAGACCTTTACCTGTTGTTTTGGATAATAAAAAAACGGTTGACATAAAAGATTTTGATATAAGTAAAAGCGATTTTTTTATAAAAGGGGCAAACGCTCTGTGGTATGAAAGCGGCAAAAAATACGCCGCAGTTGCCGTAGCTGATGATAAAGGAGGGACTTACGGCAATTTTTATATAAAAGCGGCTGCAAGGGGAAGCAGGGTCATTATCCCCGTTTCTCATGAAAAACTTATTCCTTATTATGTTCCTTCAAGTCAAAATGTTGATATGGCAATGGGCAGTAAAATTGCTATGTTTAAATTTTTTTACGGAGAAGTTTTTACGGAAGTAGAAGCTTTTGATTTTTTATTCAATCTAAATGCAAAAATTATAGCGGGCGGAGGAATTTTAGGCAATGAAGGAAGTGTTATAATGGAAGTTGAAGGTAAAGAAAAAGATATAAAATCTGCTTTTGATTTTGTAAAACACTATTCTTTTGAGTTAAATTTCACTGTTGAAACTTTATTTTAAATCTTTTTTTTCCATTTTGATGTAATCGATATCTTTAAAAAACAAAATATTTCCTTTTTTTGTCTTTTTGACTTTATAAAGGGCTAAGTCGGCGTTTTTAAATCTCTCTTCGAAAGGAGCTTCTTTATCAGAACAAGCTCCTGCGCTTAAAGAAAGTTTTTTTTCCATTTTGCTGTCAAACTGTTGTTGAATTTTCCGTAAATTTTTATTGATGGTGTTTATTATGCTTATTATCTGTTTTTTGTTTTTATTTGTGCATATTAAAAATTCATCCCCTCCCCATCTTCCGATAATACCGTCTTTAAAATATTTTTTTAGAAGCCATGCAAACTCTTTTAAAATTTCATCACCTTTTTCATGGCCGAAAGTATCGTTTATATATTTAAAATTATCAAGGTCTACAATTAAAAAGTGTTGGCATGGAAATTTTTCAAGTGCTTTTTCAAATCCCCGTCTGTTGTATACACCCGTAAGTTTATCGGTAGTCGCTTTTTTACTGTATTCGTCAAGCACTTTTTCAATAAAATTAATTTTTTTTCTAAAAACGGTAAAGAACATCAAATAAAAAACTGCAATCAAGATTAAATAAAAAATTATTACCGTTAGGATAACAGGTTTTAACGCTTTTATAACTTCTTTGTTTATATCGTTTGAGAGTTTTTCGATTTTGCTGTATTTAATTCCGAATCCGAAGAAAATATTCAAAGGTTTAAATTGTTCAAAAAAATAAAATTCGTCTTTTTTAAATTCTCCGGTTATTTTTTTACCGTTTTGATAAATGATGATGCCCGGTATGCTTTTAAGCATTGAGAGTATGTTTTTATTTATATCACTTTTGTCTATATTCTCAATATTAAACTCGGTTTCTATTATAAGATGATATGCCGGGGAGTATTTTATTAAATAAAATTTATTCTCTTTTATTACGGCGCATTTCCCGTAATTTTCAAAAGGGTCGCATATTTTTTTGTAATCGAATCTTTTTCCTATATTTTCAGGATTTTTGGAAATAAGGATTTTATTATTTTGAATAATGTCTATATCTTCATCGTATAAATTATATATGTATTTAAAAAGAAACGGTTTATAATTTTTAAAATTAAGCTTTTCAAGCGTTTTTAATAAAATAATCAGTTTATCGGTATCGTTTTCAATTAATTTTTCCTGGTTTTTGATTTTATTCGTTAAAATACTTTTATAATATTTATTTAATACGTTTTTTATTAAGTATAGTCTGTTATCCATATTTTCATTGATTATAAAATTATATTGATATGAAGATGTTATCGATATAGCCGTTTTGGATTCTATCTTGTATGTCCAGATATTTAAAATGATAACGGATATTATAAAAAGAGTAAATATTCCTAAAGTATAAAAATATATTTTTTTTACCATATAATATCTTTTGCGTAATGTTTAATAAACCATTCAGGCAGTTTGAAGTCTATTTCCTTAGCCCGTTTGGCATTTATAAAATAGACTGCTTTAGGAGCGTTTATAATTTGGGGTTTTGGGTTTTTCGGATAATTTAATACGATTTCCCCGAGACTTTTTCCCATTTCAAAAAAATCCACGCCCCCAAATCCTAAAAAACCCATTTTTGTAAAAACTAAATTGACGCTTATGTCCGGTTTTTTGATGTTTTTTAAATAGATGTCTTTAAGTTTGTAAAAAGGTGTTTTTTTATGGTCGGTTTTTAAAGACATAGTAAAAGGCATAAAAAGTGTAAATTCGTTATTGTTATTTATTTCTTTTGTTTTTTGTTTTAATTCGTTAATGTTTTTACATTCAATAAAAATAAGTTTTTTTTCAAATTCGGTGTTTTTAAGTTCCGTTAAAATTTGATTTTTTAAAATCTCTCCCACTCCTTTGCTGTAAAAAAGGGCTATTTTATTTACCGGTTTTATTTTATTGAATGTGGTTAGAATTTCTTTTATATGGAGTTTTTCATAAACCCCTGAAAAAAGGGTTTTGTTTAAATGATATTTTTTTTCATAAATGCTAAACGGGATGTTAATTCCTGAGAAAAAGATTTGTTTTCCTTTTTTGGAAGCCGGGATTCCAACTAGTTTAAAAGCCGCATCGTCAAATGTTACAATATAATCGTATTTGTTTATGTTTTTTAAAATATTTTCAGCCTTTTGGCGTAATTCATCTTTTGTGGATACCCTTGCGTTTAAAAAACAGATATCAAAATCATCCGCTGCATATTTTTCATACATTTTTGATAAAAATCCGTTTAACTGAGGCATTCCGCACTGGTCTTTATTATCGTATGAGTTAACGATTAAAATTTTTGAAAAGGCAAATATCGCCAACAAACATATACTTATTAAAGGTTTCATTTTTTTACCTTTTTTATTGTTATTATATAAAAAAATAGAGTCAAGTTATAATTTATAACAAACTTATTTAAAAAAATATTTATTAAATCATAATTTTCAATTCTTTGGTATAATTTTGAAAAAAAGGTGAAATATGCTTATAAAAGAACCTCAAGTTCCTTTTATTGCCAGAAGAATAGCTATCGATTTGTTAAACAGCGGATATGTCACCTTTCCTAAGGGAATGGATAATGCCATTAAAGAGATAGAAGAGATAGTATTGGACGATGTTTTATGGGAGAGGGAAATAGAAGATAAAACAAGGGAAATATTGGCAAAACAGGAAGAGGAAAACGAGTTTCTTTTTTATGACGTCGATAGACGGGAGCTTTTTAAGCTGTTAAAAAAAGAGATAGCAAAAGAAGAGGGATTTAATATAAAAAAAGAGGACAGATTCGACGAACTTGCTTCTTTTTTGGTAAAAGAGTTATGGGATAAGGAACTAATAGATTATGATGTAAGAGACGGTAAAATCAAAAATATTATTTTTAATTCCTTAATGAGCTTTTTAAATAAGGAAAAAGAAGCAAGAGACGCTGTATATGAAAAAATGGAACATTACAAAAGGCCTCTTGTGCCTGGAAGTGATGAATGGGAACTTGTATTTCAAAGACTTTACGAACAGGAACTTAGAAAAAGAGGACTTATTTAAGTGAAAAATGAAAGGTTTTTAAAGGAAAAATATGAAAGTTAGCATTTTACTTGAAAACGGAATGTTTTTCGAAGCTAAAGGTTTTGGAGCAAAAGGAACCGAAGTTGGAGAAATAGTTTTTAATACTTCCTTGAGTGGATATCAGGAAATTATTACAGACCCAAGCTATGCCGGGCAGTTTGTTGTTTTTACTATGCCCGAGATTGGAAATGTGGGTGTAAATAAAGATGATATGGAAAGTAAGGGAGCTTGGCTTAAAGGTGTAATTGTTAGAGAATATGTGGATAATTTTTCAAATTTCAGAGGTGAAAAAAGTTTGGGGGAATTTTTAAAAGAACAGGGAGTTTTAGGAATAAGTGATATTGATACTAGATTTTTGACTAAAACGATAAGACATGAGGGTGCTATGATGATGATAGCATCTACTGAAATACATGATAAAGAAGAACTTGAAAAAATTTTAAAATCATCTCCAAGAATTGAAGAAGTGGATTATATAAAAGAAGTTACTACAAAAGAACCTTACATTCATCCGCATGGAGCTTGGGATGATAAAGAGTTTAAATACAAAGAAAAAAATACCAATAAAAAAATCGCCGTATTTGATTTTGGAGTTAAAAGAAATATTTTAAATGAACTTACAGAAGCTGGAATGGAGTGTTTGGTTGTCCCGGCCTCAACTCCTGTAGAAGAGATTATAAAAATGTATGAAAAGGGAGAAATCGGGGGAGTGTTTTTAAGTAACGGCCCCGGGGACCCTCTGATTTTAAAAGATATTCATAAAAAAATAAAAAAACTTTTAGAACATAAAATTCCTATGTTTGGAATTTGTCTTGGTCATCAGTTACTTAGTATTTCTCACGGATATCCTACGTTTAAACTGAAATTTGGACACCACGGAGGGAATCATCCGGTAAAAAATATGCTTGGAAGAAAACCGGTTGTAGAAATTACCGCTCAAAATCATAACTATAATGTGCCGGAAAATATAAGAGAAGTGGCGGAAATTACTCATGTGAATCTTTTTGACGGGACAATAGAAGGGGGAAAATATAAAAACGAGCCCGTATTTTCCGTACAGCATCACCCAGAAGCAAGTCCGGGGCCTCATGACAGTAAATATATTTTTAAAGAGTTTTATAAGATAGTAAAATAAGTTATGGATTTAGACTTAATTAACAAATTAATGTTTGGAATTTTTGAGCTTTTTATTCTTTTTGTGGCAATCTTTGCCTTAATAACTACTTTTTTGACATCTCCTCTTATTTCTTTTTTAATCTTTTTCTTTTTGATATATTTTGCTTATTATTTGGCAATAAAATATTTTTTTAAAGATTTATAGTATTCCTTTGTAAATTAAAAACAGTAATAAAACTCCTACTATTATTCTATAAATTCCAAAAGGAATAAGTGTATATTTTTTAACAAAACTTAAAAACCATTTTACCGCCACATAACAGCTGATAAAGCTCACTACAAATCCAACTCCTAAAACCAGCAAATTTTGGTCTTTAAAAGACGAAATGTTTTTAACAAATTCATATCCGCTTGCGGCAAACATTGTAGGAATTGCAAGCAAAAAGCTAAAATCGGCAGCCGTTTTTCTGCTAAGTCCGCTTAGCATTCCACCAACTATTGTAGCGCCGCTTCTGCTGGTACCCGGTATAAGGGCAAAAACTTGAAAAACACCTATTGTAAATGCTTGGCGGTAAGTTACTTTTTCTACTTCTTTAACTTTTACCTTTTCTTCGGAATATAGTTTTTCTACGATAAAAAACACTATTCCTCCGATTATAAACATCCATGCAACAGTAGTTAAAGTAAAGAGTTCTTTTATCTGATGTCTAAGTAAAAAACCTACAATTGCCAGAGGTAAAAAAGCCAGAATTACTTTTTTCCAAAGTTCTATTTCTTTAAAATTGATTTTATCAAGATAAATCATAACAATCGCAAGAGTCGCTCCAAGCTGAATTATTACTTCAAAAGCTACATTTGTTAAAGTTTGTTTTAATCCCAGTAGCGTTGATACCAAAATCATATGGGCAGTTGATGAAATGGGTAGAAATTCCGTTATTCCTTCTACGATACCTAAAATAATACTTTCTATTATTGTCATAATTTTTCTCCCTCTTCTAAAATTTTGTTAAATACTTTTAAAGTCATTTTAACGTCTTCTAAAGCGTCATGATAATTTGCGTTTTGGTGACCTAAAAAAAATGCAACCGCTTCTTCAAGACGGGGTTGTTTTTTCTTATCAAGCACAACTATATCCCATGAATAAAACATCGTATCGAAAATAGGTATATCTATAATATTTGGAAAATGCTTTGCCCTTTCAAGCTCTCTTTTTAAGACCCCGAAATCATAAAATACATTATGACCTACAATCATATCAAGAGAATTGAAAATTTCTAAAATTTCATCTTTTTTTTCTAAAAAAGTGGGTTTGTTTTCTAAGTCTTCTTGTTTTATTTTATGAACTTCATATGCTTCTTCGCTGATTTTTGCTTTTGGATTTAAAAATTGGTAAATTTCTTTTGTACTCATATCTTCCATATTTTGTATAACAATCGCATAAGAAATTATATATCCGTAAATATCGGTAGTTTCCGTATCGAACACGCCTATTTTTTTTACTTTTGCTTCTTTTGGAGTGTTTTTCAAATCGTTTATGTAAAATTTTAAGAATTCTTTTGAATTAAATACTTTTTGAGAAGGAATTGGTTTTAATCTTTTCATAATTCCGTCTCTTTCAAGCACGGTTGATATTATATAATCCTGATAATTTCTAAAAATAATGTTTTCGTGAATGTCTTCTTTTAGGCATTTAGTAAGATAACTTTTATTTTTTTTTAATTCGTTTAAAGCGTATTCTTTTGTTTTTTTATTAAATATTGTCGCTCTTCTTAAGGCTTCTATTTTTTGAGGCAGTCTCAAATTTTTCCTTTTTGGTGAAATTATAACAATTTAAGGTATAATTACATATAAAAAAGGTTTTCAATGCCAAAAAGAGAAGATATTAAAACTATATTGCTTATAGGCTCAGGACCTATTGTAATAGGACAGGCGTGTGAATTTGACTACTCGGGCGTTCAAGCTGCAAAAACCTTAAAATCTCTTGGATACAGAGTTGTTCTTATCAATTCAAATCCGGCTACGATTATGACTGACCCTGAATTTGCGGATGCTACTTATATTGAACCTATTACCCCGGAAATTGTTAAAAAAATAATAGAAAAAGAAAAAGTTGATGCGATACTTCCTACCATGGGAGGACAGACTGCACTTAATGTTGCTATGGAAATGTATGAAAAGGGGATGCTTGAGGGAGTTGAATTTTTAGGGGCAAATCCTGAAGCTATTAAAAAGGGAGAAGACAGGGAAGCATTCAAACAGGCGATGGAAAAAATCGGAATGGATTTGCCAAAATCAGCTACCGCCCATACTCTTGATGAAGCAATCGAAATAGCAAAAGAGATAGGTTTTCCGCTTATTGTAAGAGCCGCTTATACTCTCGGTGGACTTGGAAGCGGGGTGGCTTATAATATGGATGAATTTAAAGAACTTGCAAAAACAGGTCTTGAAGCAAGTCCTATCAGTGAAATTGAAATAATGGAAAGTATGCTTGGGTGGAAAGAATATGAAATGGAAGTTATCCGTGACAGGGAAGATAATTGTATTATTGTATGTTCGATTGAAAACTTTGACCCTATGGGTGTTCATACGGGAGACAGTATTACGGTAGCTCCGGCCCTTACCCTTACAGATAAAGAATATCAAAAAATGAGAGACGCTTCTTTTGCGATTCTTAGAGAAATAGGTGTGGATACGGGAGGAAGTAACGTTCAGTTTGCTGTTAATCCTAAAAACGGAAGAATGATAGTAATTGAAATGAATCCGAGAGTTTCAAGAAGTAGTGCGTTAGCTTCTAAAGCTACCGGTTATCCGATTGCTAAAGTTGCAACACTTCTAGCTGTAGGTTATACTCTTGATGAAATTAAAAACGATATAACTGGAACCGCTGCAAGTTTTGAACCTGTAATCGATTATGTGGTTACTAAAATCCCTAGATTTACGTTTGAAAAATTTCCTCAAGCTGACAGCACTCTTACAACTTCAATGAAAAGTGTTGGTGAGGTAATGGCAATTGGCAGAACATTTAAAGAGTCGATTCAAAAAGCGCTGTGTTCTTTAGAAACGGGGCTTGACGGGTTTGAAAGGCGTGAATGTGATGAAGATACTCTTAAAAAGAAACTAAGAGTCCCAAATGATGAGAGAATTTTATATGTAGCAGAAGCGTTTAGAAAAGGAAAGAGTGTTGATGAGGTGTTTGAACTTACTCAAATAGACCCGTGGTTTTTGAATCAGATTAAGGAAATCGTAGATTTTGAAAAGACAATAGATATAGAAATATTAAATAATGAAGAAAAACTAAGACGCGCTAAAACATATGGATTTAGCGATAAGATGATAGCGAAACTTATCGGTGTTAGTGAAAATGACGTATATAACGCCAGAAAAAGACTTGGAGTTGAGCTTGATTACAACGAAGTTGATACCTGTGCGGCTGAATTTGATACGACTACAAGTTATTTATACTCTTCTACAAATGTTACAAAAAACGTTCCTTTAAGAGAAAGTGATTTGAAAAATGATAAAAAAGTTTTAATCCTTGGAGGAGGACCTAACAGAATAGGACAGGGAATTGAGTTTGATTACTGCTGTGTTCACGCTGCTTTTGCTCTTGAAGATTTAGGTATAAAAACAATTATGTACAACTGTAATCCTGAAACCGTATCAACTGACTATGATACTAGTGATGTACTTTATTTTGAACCGATTGATTTTGAAAGAGTTAGAAACGTGGTAGAACTTGAAAATCCGGATGGTGTAATTGTTCATTTTGGGGGACAAACTCCCCTTAAGCTTGCAAAACCTCTAACAAGTATCGGAGCAAAAATTATAGGAACAAGTGCAAAAGTTATAGATACCGCGGAAGATAGGGAAAAATTTTCTGAATTTATTAAAGAATTAGGTCTTAACCAACCGGAAAACGGAACCGCTTTTACAAAAGAAGAAGCGTATAAAATTGCTAATGAAATAGGATATCCTGTACTTGTTAGACCAAGTTATGTTCTTGGCGGAAGGGCTATGAGAATAGTTTATAATGAAAATGAGCTTAAAGAATATATGGATGAGGCTGTAAGCGTGTCTCATGAAAGCCCTGTTTTAATAGATAAATTCTTAGACAGGGCAATTGAGCTTGATGTGGATGCTATAAGCGATACAAAAGATGTATATATCGGCGGAATTATGCAGCATATCGAAGAAGCCGGAATTCATAGTGGAGATAGTGCATGTAGTCTTCCTAATGTAAATATAAGTGATGAAAAAATAAAAGAAATAGAAAATGTTACTAAAAAAATCGCTTTAAAACTTGGAGTAAAAGGTCTTCTTAATATTCAATATGCTTTGCATAAAGATAAACTGTATTTAATAGAAGTAAACCCAAGGGCAAGTAGAACCGTTCCTTTTGTATCTAAAGCTACGGGAATTCCTATGGCAAAAGTAGCTACAAGAGTTATGTGGAATTTGGAATATAATCCTGATATTAATAACGGTAAAGTTTTAGAAGAAGCGTTAAATTTTTATGACAAATTTAATGTGGTAGAATTTGACGGTAATGTGTATAAACCTAAATTAAAAGGGCATATCGCCGTTAAAGAAGCGGTGTTTCCGTTTAATAAACTTGCGGGTGCCGATTTGATCTTGGGACCTGAAATGAAATCAACCGGTGAAGTTATGGGTATTAGTGAAAGTTTTGGCGAAAGTTTTGCAAAAGCACAGGCTGCTGCTAAAAATATACTACCGACAAGCGGAAAAGTATTTATTTCATTAACCGACCTTGATAAAGAGTTTGCACCCTCTCTTGCAAAATCTTTAAAAGAACTTGGTTTTAATATTGTAGCAACAAGCGGAACTTATAAAATCATAATGGAAGCCGGAATAGAATGCGAAAAAGTTTTAAAAGTCAGTGAAGGCAGACCTAATATTGTTGATATGATTAAAAATGAAGAAATAGCATTAGTGATTAATACTAGCGATAATAAGGCAAGCAAAGATGACGCTAAAATAATAAGAAGGGAAGTTTTAAATCAGGGCATTCCTTATTTTACTACTATTGCGGCGGCCAATGCCGCTGTAGAAGCAATAAGATTTCTTCAAAATAATAAAATTAACGTAAAATCTATTCAAGACTACTTCGCTTCTTAATTTTTTCTTTTTCTTTTCCCAAAATTTTTCAGTGACCAATTTCCCTAAATTCAGGGGATTTAAGTGAATAAGTGAGAAATTTCATAAAAATTTCTAAAAATTTTCCAAAATTTCCTTGACATAAGGAAGGAAATTTAATATACTTTCAACCCCAAAACGGGAAGGGCACTTAAAAGAGTGCGAGATGATTGAGAACTTAGATATAAGTATTATACACCTAAGAGGGGCTAAGAGTTATTATAGATAATAAATAATGAAAAAGCCCAATAAGGGTATA
>NZ_JBMXVQ010000106.1:0-17185 GCF_053999135.1 Caminibacter sp. | reverse complement strand
AAAGCAACTGATATAAGAGCTTATATCAGATACAACTTTTAATAAGTTTTTCTTATAACCTCCTCTTTTTGGAGGCTTATTAATATATCTTTAATATAATACATTTTGTAAAACCTAAAAAGGAGAGTAGATGTCTGAAATTATAGACTTAAAAAGAAGAAGTTTTCTAAAAGGTTCTGCAGCGGCGGCTGCGGGAGCGGGACTTGCATCTACTTCCGCATTTGCTCTAAGCGCTTATGAAGATGCGGAAAGTGCAAAGGAAAAAAAAGAAAAAGAAATTAAAAACGCTACATACACACCTACATTCTGCGGAATGTGCGTTAATATGTGCGGATTCATCGCAAGAAACGTTGATGGAAAAATTACAAAACTGGACCCAAATCCTCTATTCACCAAATCAAGAAATTTTGCTTGTGCGAGAGGAAATGCAGGTATCGCAGCGGCTTATGACCCAGACAGACTAAAAGGACCTATGATTAGAGTAGGAAAAAGAGGAGAAGGTAAATTCAAACAGGTAAGCTGGGAAGAAGCTTATGAATTTATCAGACAAAAAATGGTAAAAATCATTGACGAAGAAAAAGACAACAGAAGTACAATTGCTTTTGGTGCCGGGGCCGGTGCGGAAGAACCCCTATTCGCCACTTTTAAAGACGGCGTAGGAAGCAACAACTTCGTAGACCACTTTACTACATGTTTTGCACCTGCTTTTATAGCAAACAAACTGACATACGGAAGCTGGGGAAGTGCTGATTTTGAAAAATCAAAATATGTTTTAATGCTAGGAGCAAACAGAGCCGAAGCAATCGTTACTCCAGACACACTTGATTTATTTAGAAAAACACATAAAAGAGGGGCAAAAATTGTATATGTAGATGTCAGATATACAAATACTGCCGCTCAGGCTGATGAATTTATTCCAATCAAACCGGGAACGGACGCGGCGTTAATGCTCGCTATGATTCATGAAACTATTAATAAAGGCTACCATAAAACGCCTTACAAAGCGGAATATCTTTCAAAATACGCAGACGGTTTAGCCGAACTTGAAGACTATTTTACAAATGGAGAAGGAGCGAAATATACACCTGAATGGGCGGAAAAAATTACAGAAATCCCGGCAGATACTATCAGAAGAATCACAAAAGAATTTTCAGACGCAGCCGAAACATATAAAGGTGCGGCAAACTGCTACAGAAGCAGAAAATCAACCTGGTATTATCAAGACTTCGAATTCAGACGCGCTCAGGCTATATTTAACGCCCTTCATGGATGTGTAAACAGACCTGGCGGTGTTTTATTAAATAGAGGTTTAAAAGCGGAAAAATATGAATATGAAGATTTTCCAATTTACGACAACGCTAAACCGAGAATCGATTTGGCACTGCTTCCAAAAGGTGAATATCCTCTAATCAACCCTGGAAAAGGAAGCTGGCAAATATTCAGAAACACTGTTTTAGACATCAATACTAAATGGAAAAAAGGCGAAAAACTGCCAGAAAACGCATATCCTGTAAGAGGAATGTTTATTTACAGAGAAAATCCTATTCAATCGGTACCTGGTAGAGAATTAACTGAAAAAATGTTCGACACTATGGATTTGGTAGTAGTTATCGACATATTACCAAACGATACGGCTATGTATGCAGACGTTATTTTACCTGATACCGTATATCTTGAAAGAACATCCCCTCTAAAATCATTCGGAACTCTAAGAGAACCTATGATTGGAGCTAGATGGGCGACTTCAAAACCTTTATATGATACAAAACCTTTATATTACATTATGAAAGAATTAAGCGAAAAAGTAGAAAAAGACTTAGCCGCAATAACATTCAAACATACATGGGATGCGGACGAACTTGAGGTCGAACTTCCAAAAGATTTCAATCTGGCAAAATACTTAACTGATGATTTTGAAATAGACGAAGACAAATTAAGAACTGATATAAAAGACGAAAAACTTATAAAAGCTATTCTTGAATGGGCCGGAGAAGATAATCTCGATATTTCCACATTTAAATTAAGTCTTGCTTATGAAAAAACTCCAGAAGAGTTTAATGAAGAAGTTATGAAAGAAATTTATGGAGAAAAAGCGGCTCATATCTTAAAAGAATACGGCGTTTACTGGCCTGGAATAGAAAAAGCAATAGAAGAAGGAATAATAGACGAACATCTAAAAGTATTCAGAAAAGACGTTCCTGGCAAAAACGACTTAATATATGAACTTTATAAAAAATACTGTACACTTCCTGAAGATTACTGTATAGTACCTAAAAAAGGTAAATTTATTAAATTCGCTCTTAAAAACATCGCCGGACAAAAATTTAAAAACCCTGTTACGGGAGAAACTGATGTAGTAACAGATATGCCAAAATGGCGTGATAGTATGTTTGAAGAACCGAAAAAAGGTCAAGTTAGACTCGTTATCGGAAGACATGGATATTTTACCCAAAGCTCACATCCAAACAATTATTTATTACTTGATTTAATGAATTATAACTATATATGGATTAATGATGAATTAGCTAAAGAACTTGGAGTCAAATTCAAAGACGAAGTAGAACTAATCAACAGACAAGGCCAAAAAGTAAGAGGAAAAGTATATCCTACAAAAAGAATCAGAAAAGATACTATTTTCGTAGCAACCGGACTTGGAAGTCAGTCAAAACTGTTTACCCTTGGATACGACAACGGAGTTTCCCAAGCTCAAATTGCTGAAGACCATGTTGATCCGTTTATAGGAGCAAGCAGTATGAACGAAACTTTTGTAAAAATAAGAAAGGTGTAAGCCATGGCAAACTACGCAATAGCACTTGAATACCAAAACTGTATAGACTGTAGAGCATGCGAAGTGGCATGTAAAGACGAAAACGGCGTAATGCTTGGAGCCGATAAACAAAGAATCTGGGTAGGAATCGTAGAAGGCGGTCAAACGTTAGCGGACGTTTTTCTAAATTTTTACCCAAGCCAATGTAATCACTGCGAAGACGCTCCTTGTGTAACCGTATGTCCTACTGGAGCGTCTCATTTTGTAGAAGGCGGTATCGTAAAAGTTGATTATGATATGTGTATTATCTGTAAAGGTTGTATGGAAGCATGTCCGTATGAAGCAAGATTTGTTGATGAAACAAGACACGCGGTAGACAAATGTACGTTTTGTGACGGAAGAATCCAAGAATACGGAACAACGGCATGTAGCGCAACATGTCCTACAAAAGTTAGAACGTTTGGTGATTTGGAAGATGAAAATTCCGATATCGTTCAACTTTTAAAATCAAGAGAGTTTTTCGTTTTAAAAGAAAACGAAGGAACTTTACCAAAACTGTTTTACCTAGCACCAGAAGATGAAGAATATAGAAAAAGAACACTTGGTGAAGGTATTAAATTACACAAATGGGAAGATATTAAACCATTATACGAAGCGGCGGCTCAGGCAAAAAAACCTGAGTGGAAAAAAGCGTAAGGAGCTAAAATGGCTGAATACAAAGAATGTTGCGGACTTAATATAAAAAAAGTAAGCTTAGGAGAATTGCTGTTTAATAAAACAATGCTTATAGCATATGTGTTAATAGCAATCGGTTTAGTTGGATGGTATGAAATACTTTATTTAAGATGGGCTCATCATTTTGTTAATAATGCGGATATAATAGCCGCGGCAGGCGGAAGCGCCGAACATTTAAGAACGGTAGCAGAAGCTCTAAAAGAACAAATTTTTAATCTTGAACACATCGAAGAAGTAAACAAAGCGGAACCATGGGGTGTATTTGTTACTCAATACGTTTATTTATTATATGGAGGTAGTGCTCTTATCTTTTTAACATCTTTAATGGAACTTTTCCATGTAAAAATAGCTCCGAAAGTTGCAGCGGCTCTTATAACTTTCGGAATTTCAATGGTATTTGGCGGTTTAATCTCAATCTTTACCGACCTGGCAAATCAATTAAATATTTACTGGATGATTTTAAATCCTCAACCTCAAAGCGGTATGTGGCTGATGCTGCCTTTATACGGAGTTTATATTCCGTTTACTTTTATTGAAATTTATTTTCTTATTACAAACAAAAGAGATTTAGCCAGAAAAATGGCAGGAATTTTAGTAATACTTGGTATTCTTATTGACCTTGGAGAATTTTATATCCAAGGATTGTTATTCAATCTTAACACACCAAGACATTTATGGACTGATATTCCACAACTTTGGATTTATTTCTTAATTACAGGTGCTTTAACAGGAATTGCGGGAGCTATTTTATTTGCTTTCTTAGGATTAAAAAATAAACCTTATTTCGAAGAATTTATTCAAACTATATCAAAGATAGGAATCTTTATTATTGCTTTGGCTGCAATTTACGAAGTAATTAACTTTATGGTTGTAGATCCTAAATGGATGACGTTAATTGCAGGAGGAAGTCCTATTAGTTGGATGTACTGGGGATGGATTATTCTTGGAATAGTTATTCCATTCGTGCTTTTCTTAACAAAAAAACCATCAGCTATCTTAATAGGAGCTGTTTCGGCTATCATAGGCACTTTTTTAATGAGACAGGCATTTATTTACGGTGGAAACATTTATCCTATGACTGACAGATTCGGAAACGGACCTGAAGCCACAGGAATTTATAATTTAGCTGAAATTACTCCATGGGCATACATACCTCCCCATACAATGGAATGGTTTATAATTATCGGATGTTTAGGAATAGGTATAGCAATTTACGCTATTCTTGATAAACTATTTGACGTTAGAAACATCAACGATAACGTAGCTCATTAATCTTCTAGCCCTTTTGGGCTTTTCTTAATTTAAAAGCTTGTAATTTTATTTTATAAATTTAAAAAATATTCATAATAAAGGAATAAAAACCTCTTTTTTTGTGTATAATATAAATTAAAAAGTAAGGAGTTATAAATGGCATTGGAAATTACAAAAGACAATTTTGCCGATATAGTAAAAAACAACAAAGTAGTAGTAGTGGATTTTTGGGCTCCATGGTGCGGACCTTGTAGAATGATAGCGCCTATTATCGAAGAATTAGCGGAAGAATACAAAGATAAAGGCGTAGCTGTAGGAAAAATCAATACTGATGAAGAACAAGAACTTGCAATTCAATTCGGTATCAGAAGTATTCCTACCGTTTTATTCTTCAAAGACGGAGAATTAGCAGACAGTATGATAGGAGCGGCTCCTAAGCAATTCTACGAAGAAAAAATTAACGCGCTTCTTGGAGAATAAGAATATTTAAAAACAGATTCTTTTATACTTTCAGCTCCTTTTTCGGAGCATTAATGGTAGCCGCATTTTTCTTCTATTATAATTATAAATTCTCAACGTATAAATTTTTAGATTTTGAAAAAATAATTCTTTATGAAAAATCCGATATTTTCGAACCAAAAGCCGATGAATACTATTTAATCCTTTTTAGTTCTAAAATGTCGGATTTAAATGAACTGCTAAAAAAAATAAAACACGATAAACCCGTTTTGGCAATAGACTTTTTTCAACAAAGAAAAAATTATAAAGGAGTAATATATACAACAGCCGGTATAAATACTCTTATAAAAATAATCCAATATCTAAATATTTATGAAATACCGGTTGTGGTAAAAATAAAAAGATACAACAAAAAACTTTATAAACAGGCAAGTCCTCTGGAAATAATTAAATAAAAAGGAGAAAAAAATGTATGACGTAATTATTATAGGAGGAGGTCCAGCCGGACTTAGTGCCGGAATTTACTCAAGCAGACTCGGGGCGAAAACCTTAATTTTGGAAAAACTAACCCCCGGAGGTCAGATAACCCTTAGCAGCGAAATAGAAAACTATCCTGGAATATGCGAAGTTAAAAGCGGTCTTGAGATGATGTCCTGTTGGCCCGAACAGGCAAAAAAATTCGGATGCGAAATAAAAAGCGAGGAAGCTTTAAAAATTCTACTTCAAAATAACACATTTACAATCAAAACCCACAAAAACGAATATGCTTCAAAAACGGTAATAATAGCAACGGGAGCAACACCTAAAAAAGCGGGATTTGAAGGAGAAGAAGAATTTACAGGAAAGGGAGTCAGCTACTGCGCCGTATGCGACGGTTTTTTTTATAAGGATAAAATTGTAGCCGTTATAGGAGGCGGGGATACGGCTCTTGAAGAAGCTCTTTACTTAAGCAAAATAGCAAAAAAAGTATATTTAATTCACAGAAGGGACAAATTCAGAGCAGCACCGCTTACTCAAAAAAAAGTTCTTAATACGGAAAATATAGAAGTGATTTACAATTCAACGGTTGTAAAAGCCTTGGGAAATCAGTTTGTAGAAGGTATAATTATAAAACAAAACGGTGAAGAAAAAGAGTTAAAAACAGATGGTGTTTTTGTCTTTGTAGGAATGAAAGTAAACAGCCAGATAGCAAAAGAGTTGGTTGAATTAAACGAATGGGATGAAATAAAAGTGGATTTAAATATGCAGACATCCCAAAAAGGCGTATATGCCGCCGGTGATGTTAGAGAAAACAGTGTAAAACAGGTTGTAGCCGCCGCGGGAGATGGCGCGGTAGCGGCTATTAACGCTATAAAATATATAGAAAAGGAAGAAATATGAAATACGGAATAATAGGAGCAACCGGAAGAGTAGGACAACTTTTGGTAAAAATCCTAAAAGAAGAAAACTCACCTATCGGAGCGGTAATGTTTGAAGGACCTCAGACAATAGAGTTTGATAAAGAAACGGTAATAACAAACGACGCCAAAACACTTCTTGAAAACAGCGATATAGTAATAGATTTTTCGGCACCTGTAGCCACCCAAAAACTCCTGGAAGCGGCTCTTGAAATTCCAAAACCGCTTGTAATAGCTACAACCGGACTAAATAACCATCAAAAAAACCTTATGATAGAAGTAAGTAAAAAAGCTCCCGTTTTATACGCTACAAATATGAGTTTGGGAATAGCTGTTTTAAATAAATTAGTAGAAATGGTAAGTGCTAAACTTAAAGATTTCGATATTGAAATAATAGAACAGCATCACAGATACAAAGTAGACGCTCCAAGCGGAACGGCACTGACCCTTGCAGAACACGCCGCCCGTGCCAGAGGGCTTGAACTTAAAGACGTGATGGTAACAGGAAGAAGCGGACACGTCGGACCCAGAACAAAAGATGAAATAGGAGTGTTCGCCCTAAGAGGCGGAGACGTAGTGGGAAGACATACGGTAGGATTTTATAATGAAGGTGAATTTTTAGAGCTTAATCATACAGCTACAAACAGAGAAACGTTCGCAAGAGGAGCCATAAAAGTATCTAAATGGCTTGTAAATCAAAAACCGGGTCTTTATTCAATTAACGACGCCTTAGGACTTTAAAGGATAAATAAATGTGTTCAGTAGTAGGTATTTACGGTAATCATAACGCAAGTAAACTTGCGTTTTATTCTCTTTTTGCTATGCAGCACAGAGGTCAGGAAGCCGCGGGAATTTCTTCAAGCGACGGAGTTCATATTCGTACTATAAAAGACAGAGGGCTTGTCACCCAGATTTTTAAAGAGGAACATTTTAATGTATTAAAAGGCGATATGGCAATAGGTCATACCAGATATTCAACCGCGGGAAACGATTCCATTTTGGATGCCCAGCCGGTATTTGCAAGATACGGTCTTGGAGAAATTTCCATCGTTCATAACGGAAACTTGGTAAACGCAAAAGAAATAAGAGATGAATTAATAAAAATCGGCGCCATTTTTCAAAGCAATATGGATACGGAAAACCTTATTCATTTAATCGCCAAAAACTATCAAAAACCGACTCTTAAAGAAAGAATAATAGACGCTGTCAAGAAAATTAAAGGGGCTTTTTCTTTAGTAATTCTTAGCAGAAGCAAAATGTTTGCCATAAGAGACCCTTTTGGTTTCAGACCGCTGTCCCTTGGAAAAATAAAATCGGGAGGCTATATAATAGCCAGTGAAACTTGCGCGTTTGAGCTTGTGGGAGCTGAATTTATAAGAGATGTAAAACCGGGTGAAATGATTACTTTTGAAAACGGTGAGATTAAAAGTGAAATGATTTTCGAACCGACACCCAAACAGTGTGTTTTCGAATACATCTACTTTGCAAGACCGGACAGCAATGTTTTTGGAAAAAACGTTTACAGCATCAGAAAACAGATGGGAAGGGAACTTGCAAAAGAATTGCCTGTAGATGCCGATATGGTAGTACCCGTTCCTGACAGCGGAGTTGCGGCGGCCTTAGGATACGCACAAGAAAGCGGTATCCCTTTTGAAATGGCAATTATGAGAAACCATTATGTCGGAAGAACTTTTATCGAACCGACTCAGGAAATAAGAGATTTAAAAGTAAAAATGAAACTATCTCCTATCAGACATAAAATAGAAGGAAAAAGACTAGTCGTAATAGATGACAGTATCGTAAGAGGGACCACCAGCAGAAGAATTGTCAGAATGCTAAAAGAAGCCGGAGCTAAAGAAGTCCATATGAGAATAGCATCTCCGGCCACTACGGGGCCATGTTATTACGGAGTAGACACTCCAAGCAAAGAAGAGCTTATCGCATCAAAACTCTCCACTCAAGAAATAGCCAAATATATAGAAGCCGATTCTTTAGCATATCTCTCAATTGACGGTCTGGTCAGAGCCGTAAACGACAAAAAAGAAAACTACTGTTTTGCATGCTTTGACGGTAATTATCCTATCCTTTAATCTGGACTTTTTTTCTCTTTTTTGTTATAAAGAAGCCAAAAAAGAGGTATAATGGATAAACTCTATACATTTGGAAAATACTTAAAGAAAAAATTTAACACAAACGTAAAAAAAGTACCTATTTCCATTCCCGGTTTCACCTGTCCTAATATTGACGGGACGGTAGCCAGAGGCGGATGCGTTTTTTGTGAAAATGAAAGTTTTTCTCCGAATTTTACAAAAGAAAAATTTACCCTTAATCTCACTTCAAAAGAAAACCCTCTTTTGGAAAAACAATTAAAAAGTCTGGAATTTCAGTTTTTTAATACCGTACCTACCTTAAAAAAAATATACGGAGCCCAAAAATTTATCGTTTATTTTCAAAGTTTTACCAATACCTACGCTCCTTTTAAAACCCTAAAAGCCCTTTACGAAAAAGCTCTATCATTCCCTGATGTAATAGGAATAAGTGTAGGAACCAGAACGGACAGTATTACAGACGAAACACTTCAATATTTAAAAAAACTTTCAAAAGATTATGAAATATGGATTGAATACGGTATTCAGACATCAAATGACGAAACGTTAAAAAAAATAAACAGAGGACATGACTTTCAAAACATAGTAGATACTATAACAAAAACAAAAGAATTAGGTTTAAATGTTTGCGGCCATTTAATATTCGGACTTCCGGGAGAGAGTCAAAAAGAGATGTTAAAAAGCGTAAAAGATTCCATAGCCCTGAATATTGACAGTATAAAGTTTCATCCGCTTTATGTAACTGAAAACACGCTTTTGGCATTAGAATACAAAAAAGGAAACTTTACCCCTATTACGGAAGAAGAATATATTGATACTCTTGTAAAAGCTATAAAAATGCTGCCTCAAAATATTTCAATTCAACGAATGACAGCGGGAAGCAAAAATTTACTTGCACCTGAATGGTGCAGAGATAAAGCCACACAAATGAGTCATATTCATCAGGCGTTACAAAAAGCCGGAATAAAACTTCATTGGGAATTGGAAAATTATAAATAATCAAGCCATACAGGCAAAAATTTTTGTGCTTTTTTTATAGTTGTAGCCGCTCCATGACCGGGCAAAATCCTTTTATCATAAGGAATTTTTAAAAATTTTTTAATGGACTCTTTCATTTTTTCAGGGTCGGAATAAGGAAAATCTACTCTTCCTATACTTCCGTCAAAAATAAAATCCCCGCTAAACATCTCATCCCCTATCTCTATCGTAACACTTCCGGGAGTATGTCCGGGAAAATGACGCACTAAAACATCATAATCCCCTATTTTATAATTTCCCTCTTCCATTAAAATATCAGGCTCACTTTTTGGGGGATTATACCCAAACGGGTCATCTGTCAGCATAAAAGCGTCATTTTTATAAATATAAATAGGAATATTATAATACTCTTTTATTTTCTTATTGTCCCATACATGGTCAAAATGTCCATGTGTATTTATTATCGCCAAAGGCTCTTTTACATGTTCTTTT
The DNA here is from genome assembly GCF_053999135.1 of Caminibacter sp. Classification (NCBI taxonomy): domain Bacteria; kingdom Pseudomonadati; phylum Campylobacterota; class Epsilonproteobacteria; order Nautiliales; family Nautiliaceae; genus Caminibacter; species Caminibacter sp. Next base: position 6,998 of record NZ_JBMXVQ010000106.1, on the reverse strand, counting down.
ACAAATTCAAACGCCCCGACTCCCGGGTCTATTATTATTTTTTTGTCAACAATATAACAATTGGTATAAAATTCCCCGCACGGCTTTACTAAAACCTCCATTTTCCCTCCTAACTGGCAACCGCATAATCAACGGCCCTTTTTTCTCTTATAACATTAACTTTAATTTCTCCAGGGAAACTGACCTCTTCGCCTATTCTTTTGGCTATTTCCCTACTTAAAAGCACTGCTTCATCATCGCTTATCAAATCCGCCTCAACAATCACTCTTATTTCACGACCGGCGTTCATGGCATACGCTTTTATCACTCCGTCATAATTTGTGGCAATCTCTTCAATAGCCTGAACCCTTTTTAAAAACGCTTCCAAAACTTCTCTTCTGGCACCCGGTCTTGCAGCTGAGAGAGCGTCAGCCGCACATACAGCCGCAGATTCAACACTTGTCGGTTCTTCGTGTCCATGGTGTGCTTTTATAGCGTTAAGAACCACTTCAGGTTCACCGTATCTTTTACATAAATCATATCCCAAATTAACGTGATCACCCCCTATTTCATGTGTCAGGGCCTTTCCTATATCATGAAGTATCCCCGCTCTTTTTGCAAGCAATTCATCTCCTCCCATCTCAGCAGCCATAATCCCAGCCAAATGGGCAACTTCCAACGAATGCCCAAGAGCATTTTGACCGTAACTTGCCCTGTATCTGAGTCTTCCTATAAGTTTTACTATCTCAGAATGAATTCCCGCACCGGCAAGTCCTAAATCAAGTAAAATCTCCTCACCTTCTTTTACCGTCTTTTCCTCAAACTCTTCCTCAACCTTTTTATACACCTCCTCTATTCTGGCAGGATGTATTCTTCCGTCTTCAATCAGTCTTTTAATAGTCTCAACGGCTATTTGTCTTCGGTAAATATTAAAACTGCTGACAGTAATAATACCCGGTGTTTCATCAATAATAATATCGCATCCCGTAACCATTTCAAGGGTTTTTATATTTTTCCCTTCTTTTCCTATTATACGCCCCTTCATTTCGTCATCCCCAATAGGCACTACATTTATAAGCCTCTCACCGGCAAATTCCCCTGCATATCTGGTCGTAGCCTGAGCTATTACAAAATTGGCTTTTCTTTTGGCGTCATTTTCGGCTTCTTTTAAAATTTTCCTTGTAAGATGAGCTATTTCATCCCTTAAAGATTCCTCTGTCTTTTGAAGAATAATACTTTTAGCCTCGTCTTTTGTCAGACCGGCGGCACTTGAGAGAACGTTTTCAAGCTCTTTTAATTTATTTTCATATTTCTTTTTGAGCTTATCAAGAAGTGTTTTTTCTTTTTTTAAATTTTCTATCTCTTTTTTAAGCTCTTCATCTTTTTTATAGTGCTCTTTTAAAAGGTTTTCTATCTCCTCCTCTTTTTTAAGAATTTCTGAGAGTTTATTTTCGTACTCTTGTCTCAGTTCTATTTTTTGCATTTCATAAGAGTTTTTAGCTTCAAGCTCAAGCTCTTTTGCTTTTGATTTTGCGTTTTCAAGAACAATTTCGGCTTCATGTTCTATCGCTTTCGCTTTTGCTCTGGCTTCTGCCACATAAACGTCATATTTTGCTTTATCCATCTTCTTGGCTATAATAAAAGCCCCTAGAGCGGATAAAGAAGAAGCGAGAATAATTTCTATTATCATTTTTTCTCCTTATATTAAAACTTATATATTCATCCGCTTTTATATCGTATCCGTCGGTCAGTTTTGTTTTAGACACGCATGGTTTAAGCTGTACGAATACGATTTTAGGTCGGTATTTAAGTCTGGCAAAGAACCTGTCGTACATACCTTTACCAAATCCTATTCTTTTAAAGTCACTGTCTATTCCAACGATTGGTACAATAGCCAGGTCTATTTTTTCTAAAGTTTCGTTTTTATTGAGAGGTTCTAAAATTGAGAATTTTTTTTTGGCCAAAGGTAATGAGTATTTTACCATTTTAAAGCTTAAATCTTGCATAAAAGGCACAAAAACACTCTTTTTTTCCATTTTTAATTTTCTAATAACCCAGTGAATATCCACTTCGTTCTTCATTGGAATAAAAAACAGTATTTTTTGATGGTTTTTAGCGATTTTATAAATCTCCCATCCGATTTTTTTTGAATAGTAATACTTGTTGTGTTTGTTTAAATTAAGACAAATTTTTCTAAATTCGCTTTTAAGGTCATTTTTCATTTTTAAAGCCTTTTGATAAAATTACGCAAAAGGAGACATATGAAGTATATTTTACCAATATTAATCTTAATTTTATTGGGATGTCAAGAAAAGAAACAGCAAAATCTGAATAATCTTGAGAAAAACTGTTCTAAAATTGTACCTAAAAAAGAAAAAAAAGAGGAGAAAAATTTAACAAAAATAACAATCGGAAAAACAACTCTTATTTTTAAAAACGAAAATCTCGTTTACCCTGAAAAAAGAGTTTTTATTCTTTTCGATAACAATTCGACATATTGCAAAATTCAAAAAAATATATTAAAAAAAATGGGCGTAACATTTGTCTCTACCGATAACGGTTTTTTAAAAAGATATTTTAATGTTTCGCTCTATCCCACAATAATCATACTTGATAAAAACAAAACGGTGAAATTTGAAAATTTAACACCGTATGAAATCTTAAAAGCGGAAGGATATTAAATGTTTGGAATTTTTAAAAAAGCACTTGAAAAAACAAAAGAGGCCATTCAAACGGTCGTAGGAAGTGAAAAAAAAGAAAAAATAGATAGAGAATTACTTGAAGAAGCACTTATAGAAGCGGATATAGATTACGAACTTGTAGAAAAAATAATAGAAAAACTTCCAAAAGAAGTTACAAAAGAAAAACTAAAAAAAGAACTTTTAAAAATATTCGACGTGCCTGAAAACAAAATAGAAATAAACGACAAACCTTACGTATTTTTAATAATAGGAGTAAACGGGGCAGGAAAAACAACAACAATAGCAAAACTTGCGTATAAATTTAAAAAAGAGGGCAGAAGCGTTATTTTAGGAGCGGCCGATACTTTCAGGGCCGCAGCAATAGAACAGTTAAGCCGCTGGGCTGAAATTTTGGATGTTCCTATTATTAAAACAAAACAGGGACATGACCCCGCAGCCGTTACATACGATACCATAGCAAGCGCAAAAGCAAAAGGAATAGATATTGCTTTAATTGATACGGCGGGACGTCTTCACAATAAGGTTAATTTACAAAACGAACTGAAAAAAATCGTAAATGTTGCAAAAAAAGCGTATGAAAACGCTCCTCACAAAGTTATTTTGATAATAGACGGAACTCAGGGAAGCAGCGCGGTCAATCAGGCAAAGGTATTTAACGAAGTAATAGGAGTTGACGGAATAATTATCACAAAACTAGACGGTACCGCAAAAGGAGGAAGTCTGTTTACAATAGTAAACGAACTGAAACTACCTATATATTTTGTAGGAGTGGGTGAAAAACCGGAGAATTTGGTTGAATTTGACAAAGAGGAATTCATAGAAGGAATTCTGGAAGGACTTTATAATGGATGATATTATCTTTTTTTTTGGAAGTCTGATTATTATCGCCGCTTTTATATGGATTGTTTATTTGAAATTTAAAGACGTTGAAGTTATAGATTTTAAAGAACATAAATGGTACATCATAATCTCAACTACACTTATGCTGTTGGCAATTTATATGTGGAGAGTTATGTATCTTATTATGATAAACAACTTCAATAATGCAATGTCGACTCAAAAAATTTTAGAAACCCTAAGCAATGGCTAAGAAAAAAACGGTTTTTGAATGTTGTGAATGCGGTTATAAAAGCGCAAAATGGATGGGGAAATGCCCCGCCTGCGGCAGCTGGGAAAGTTTCATAGAAATTAAGGAAGAAAAAACCTCAACAAAAACTTCCTCTACACCTTCAAAAGTATTAAAATTCGATGAAATAGAAAAAGAGGAAATAGAAAGATTCAGCTCAAACGACAGCGAATTAGATTTGGTTTTAGGAGGAGGGATAGTACCGGGAAGCCTCGTTCTTATAGGAGGAAGCCCGGGTGTTGGAAAATCAACCTTAATGCTTAAACTTGCCGGAAACATAAATAAAAAAGTATTGTACGTAGCCGGAGAGGAATCCCCGGGACAGATAAAATTAAGGGCCCAAAGACTTGGAATAAAAAACAAAAACCTTTTTTTAATGCCCGAAATAGTGGTTGAAAATATAATAGAAGAGATAAAAAAAGGATATGACTTAGTAATTATCGACTCCATTCAAACAATATATTCTCAAGAAATCCAATCGGCTCCCGGAAGCGTTTCCCAGGTAAGAGAAGCGACATTTGAACTTATGAGAATAGCCAAAGAAAACAAAATTCCTATTTTTATAATAGGGCATATAACCAAAGAGGGTTCAATAGCCGGTCCCAGGGTACTTGAACATATGGTGGATACCGTTTTGTATTTTGAAGGAGAAGCATCCAGAGAGCTAAGAATTTTAAGAGCCTTTAAAAACCGTTTCGGTTCCACCAGCGAAATAGGAATATTTGAAATGACAAAACAGGGACTTGTTAGCGCAAAAAACAAAAATTTTTTTAGTAAAAAAGCCCTCCCGGGAAGTGCGATTACCGTCATTTTAGAAGGAAGCCGTCCTATAGTCCTGGAAGTCCAGGCTCTGGTCAGCGAAAGCTACGGTGTACCTAAAAGAAGCGTAACGGGGTTTGATTTGCCAAGACTTAATATGATTCTGGCTCTTCTTGAAAAAAAATTAAATCTTCCTTTTAATCAATACGACGTATTCGTCAATGTTACCGGAGGTATAAAAATAAACGAACCGGCAGCTGATTTGGCTATTATAGCGGCAATAACAAGCAGTTTTAGAAACAGACCCATCAGTAAAGAAACGGTATTTTTAGGAGAAGTCAGTCTTGTTGGAGATATAAGAGACGTCCCCGGACTGGAACAAAGATTAAAAGAAGCCGCAAATTTAGGATTTAAAAAAGCGATAGTCCCTACAAAACCTCTTGAAGAACCTTTAAAATGCTATGAAGTCAAGGAAGTTGAAAAACTTATTGAGTGGATGTAGCCGTTTTTTGATGATAATACTCTTCTAAAAGCTCATATGATTCTTTTACTCTCCTAAACTTTTTGTCATAAATTTTTTGGATAAGTTCAGGTTTGTTTCTGTGTAAATCCGGATGATATTTTTTAGCAAGCCTTCTGTATTCTTTTTTAATCTTATCAAACTCATAAATAGTGGAAGCCCCAAACAGCTCAAGGGCGTTTCTTATTTTATTAAGATACTCTTTTAAAGAACCTTCAACGCTAAACGACGCTTTTTTTTCAAAATCGGCTTCGTTTACGTTAAATATTACTTTATATCCCATAATGGAAGTTTTTGAAATAAGAGCGCTTACTATACGTTGAGTTTCGTTATTAAACGAAATAATCATTTTATATTCGTCCATATCCAGCAAATCAAATAAAAACAGCCCTTTTACGTAGTTATAAACTTTAGGATTTGGATTGGCAAAATCGATTTCAAACTCTTTTGAAGAAGTTTTTCTTATTGTTATATAAATAGCTTTTTCATCAAACGTAACCTGATGTTTTTTTATTTTTATAACCACGTCTTTTTTGTAATTAAGCAGCAGTTTCTTATAAACAGTATCGTCTTTTTGATGTTTTCTGAAAAAATTTGCAAGGGTATTAATTAAAAGTTTATGGTTTTTTACGTTTTCTTTATCAAAAAATATCTTATACTCGTTATCGTTTATCTCAAGTCTATTAAACGATAGCCTAATAAACTGTATAAAACCTTTTATCTTAAAACGGCTGTCTATAACAACTTCTATGTTTTCGCCTATTTTTGCTTCAAGAATTCTCTCCATCTTTCCTCATTATTATCATTGTCGCTATTGGAAAAATAAGTTTTTGTTTTTTTATTATCTTATAATTTTTAAAATTTTTCAAAATATCCTCTTCTTTTAAAGAGTCTATACTTTTACCAAGCAATTTATATTCCTGTTTCATACCGGTAAAAATTCCTGCGATAAGAGGCACTATATTATTCATATACCATAAAATAAATTTAGCAAACAAAGAATCACTTTTTACCATTTCTACAATAGCAAAAATTCCTCCATTTTTCAAATTGGAATCTAAATTTTTAATACCTTTTTGTAAATCGTCAAAATTTCTAAGGGCCATAAATGCCGTTATTAAATCAACTTTTTCAGGAAGTTTTACATTTTCGGCAGTATTTTGAATTATAACAACCTCTTTTTCCCCTTTTTTCATTTTTATATGAGGACTCTCTTCAAACACAACTTCGAAATCTTCTTTTTTATATCCCTTTTTTTCGAATTTTTCAACAATCACTTTTACCATTTCGCTGCTTGGCTCAACTAAATACATTTTATCAAAATCCATTACCCTTGCCATCTCACCCGTAGCGCTTGCAACATCTAAAAGCATCCCGTTTTTTATATACTTTTTAATCTCTCTTTTAAACATCCACCTCCAAAGCTCTTCAATCCCAAAACTCACTATTTTAGTAGCAAGGTCGTATTTTTGTGCAAGTTTGTCGTATATTTTTATATCCATTAATATTTCCTCAATATATGCAGACATTCATGGGTTTTATCTGCTTTATGCTCTCTTTTATTATCTGCCTTGAAGCGCTGATACTCTTTTTTGACAAGCTCATATTTTCCGTATTTGCTCATGATTTCTTTTATCTCTTCTTCGCTCATAAGTCCCTCATTATTGTAGCTTAGGAATACCCACTCAAAATCTGCATGTTTTATCAAATCTTCAAAGACTTCTTTTACTTTTCTTTTTTGGCACCAAGAGGATTTATAATAATCTCTTAGTCCCGTTTTGCCCTTAGGCTCAAACTCTTTATATTCGGCAATGGTATTTAAAAGATGATAATTCGCTCCGTATTGTCTGCTGTTATAAGGAGGGTCAAGGTATAAAACGTTTCCGCTTATCTCTTTTATAAATTTGTTTGC
>NZ_JBMXVQ010000105.1:0-22780 GCF_053999135.1 Caminibacter sp. | reverse complement strand
TTTTGTTATATAATAAGTTTAATTAAATATTAATTCAAAATTAAGGAGGGGCTATGGGAAGAATTTACGGAAGAGTTGAAAGTGTTGAGGATGTAAGAAGAATTAACTGCATCATTAGAGATGAGATGTTAAATGTTGAGAGTGCGGCTGAGCTTACAGACCTTAAAAAAAGAAGTGATTATTTATGTACTCTTACTTATTCTCCTTTTTGGCAAAAAAAATTCGGAGATAAAATAGAAGAATTAAGAGAATCGGCGATTGAAGAAAACAGGGCTACTGTAAAAACAGCCAATTACATGGCAAAATATAAAAAATTCGATAGAAGTTACGAACCTTGGAAAAAAGAGATAAATATAGAAGAACAGCTAAAAGAGATTCCAAATCAGGTGGTGGAAGAACTTACAAATTCTATATTTTCACTTCAAAAAAGTGTTGAAATACTTGAAGAGCTTAGAAAAAGTTTTTGTGATATAAGAAAAGCTATGGTTTTATGTGAAAATGTGGAGTGTCTTGATAGACTTAAAAAAGCGGTAGATATTTTATCTACCCTGCCTTATCTTGAAAGTTTTAAGGTTCATTTTGATGAAGGATTGCTAGGAGTAATAGATAAACTTATTAATGAAGAAAAAGAGCGTTCGGTAAAACTTGCCAATATTATTGCGGAAGTTAACGGATGGGATAGATTTTATCAGTCTGTAAGCGATGAGGATTTTGAAACCACAGCCGAAGAGTATTTAAGAAAATTACTTGAGGAAGAAGAAAAAGCTTCAACTTATATTCCTACAGAAGTTAAATATAAAGGCGGTGCTAAAGTGTTATGGCTTGTTTATTATCATCCTGGAAGAAAAAGAGAATACGCAAAAAGGCTCTATTTCCCAGCAGATGCTTTTGATATAAAAGTAGAGGGTCCTGGGGAATTTAAAAACAAATTTGGAAATAAAGTATACGGTATAAAAATAATTTATAAAATGACAATAAAACCGACTACAATTCATGTAAGAGGAAAAGAAATTCATCTTCCTGAGAGAGTGGTTACAAAAACAAAAATAGTTCCAATTCCTGAAATAGCCCAAGATATAAGAATAGTTGAAGAAAAACCGGAAAGCGCGATGGATATCGCTTAATTTCTTCCGGTTGTTTTATTGGCAAAATACGCACTAAAGAAAGTAAAATAAGTAATAATCGTAGTTGCTGCCACTAAAATTGGAATAATCAATAAAGACAAATTCGGATTTAAAACAATATTAGGAAAAATTACGAAAATATAAGTAAAACTCATAGCGGAATATATAAAGAGTATAACAATACTCCATACTAAATAAATAATAAAATATTTTAAATTAAACGTTTTTATCCAATATTGAAAATCTATCAGAGATAAGATTATAGAAACAAATGCTCCCTTAAAACTGTTTTTGCCAAGGGCCTCTCCAAGTTTTCCTAAAAATACATAAGAAAAAAATAGTAGATAAATGGAATAAAATCCAAGTAAAATCTGTGTAATAACAGGTGAGGAGGATACCGTTACAAAAAAAGAGTGGGGATTTGCCAATATATATAAAGAATTTGTAAACTGTAAAATCAAAAAGAAAAATATAAACCAAAAAGCTGAGATTAAAATACTTCCTAACATTATTCCAGCAGCAGTGGGAAAGAAATGAAACAGCATTGTTGAAACGTCGTTTTTTTTCAGATTTTCAAAATACTCTTTTTCGTCTTTTGAATGTTTTAGAAGATAGATTAAGAAAGCCCCTATGCTAAGGTAAAGCAGTTTTTCTAAAATAAGTACGGTATATCCTATAAAAGGATAAGGTTCAAGCAACGTAAATATGGATATAATCAGCACTACAATAAAAAATTTTTTCCACTCCGCAACAGTGGTAAAAGTATATTTAAAAACTTCTTTCATTTTGTAAACCTTTTTTTGATACAATTTTATCAAGTTAAATGAAAAAGGGAGTAGATAAAAAAGGTATTTATACTTTTTTTCGGGGTTTTTTTATTTTCTTTTGATATTTTACTGAATGAACCTTCTCCTTTTGAAAAAATATAAAGGTATAAATTTTGTGCGCTATATTCGGAATATTGGGCAGTTGTGAAGAAACAGTAAGAAGCTCTCTTAATTTGATGATTCATAGGGGCAGGGATTTTCAAAAAATAATAAAAAATGAAAAAGCCGTTTTTGGTTTTAACAGGCTGGCCATAGAAAACAGGGATAAAAATATTCAGCCTTTAAAAATGGGAGAAAAACTCTTTGTATTTAACGGTGAGATTTATAATTATAAGGATTTGATTAAAAAACACAATTTAAACGCTTGTACCGAAATAGAAACAATTGCCGAACTTTGGGATAAATTTGGGGTTGAGTTTGTAAAATTACTTGATGGAATGTTTGCTGTTGCCGTGTTTGATGGAAAACTATATCTTTTTAGAGATGAATTCGGTAAAAAGCCTCTTTTTTTTACAAAAAACGCTTTTTCCTCCGATATAAAACCTTTAATAAATATTGTAGGTAAAGAAATTAATTTTGAGGCGCTTAGCGAATATCTGGCCTATAACTCCTCTTTGGCTCCCAATACCATATATGAAGGTATTTATAAACTTCCTGCCGGGTGTTATTATGATGGAAAAATAAAAAGATGGAATGATTTTGAAAGGATGGTTGATAAGAATATAACGGAAGATATAGCCTTTAATAAAACAGAAGAATTGTTGAAAAAGAGTATACAAAAAAGGTTTATGGGAGAAGTGGAGATAGGCTCTCTTTTAAGCGGGGGAGTGGATAGTTCTTTGATTGTGGCAATTGCTAGTAAATTTAAAAAAATAGACACTTTCAGTATAGGATATGAAGGTTATGAAAATTATGACGAAAGAAAATACGCTAAAGAAGTCGCTAAATATTTGAAAATTAATAATTACGATGTTGTTTTAAAAAAGAGGGATTTTTTTGAAAGTTTTGATGCTGTTTTAGAAGCTGTGGGAGAGCCTATTAGCGACAGCAGTTTTTTTGCGGCTTTTTCGTTGGCTAAAAATATCCCTCTAAAAGTTGTTTTCAGCGGGGAAGGGAGCGATGAGCTTTTTTTGGGTTACAGAAGGTATGAAGAGTATTTGGGTTTTTTAAAAGCGTATTTGCCCAATAAAAAATGGCTTAAAAAGTATATGGAAAGATATCCTGAGGATATAAAAGAGTGGGAAGTTTTTAGAAGGTTTTTTGCTGATGAGCCTGTTTTTAGGGGAATAAATGAAACTTTTTTTCAAAAACAGATTAATAAAGCCCTGAGAAAAAGAGCCGTGGAGGTTAATTATCAACGGTTTTTAAAAGGTTGGGGAAGCTTTGATTTTACATATTTTGATTTAAAGGTGTGGGTAGGAGAGGTTTTGCTTATGAAACTTGATAAAATGTTTATGGCCCATACAATAGAGGCCCGCTCTCCTTTTCTTGATAGAAATTTGGTAAACTTTGTTTTTTCTATGCCTGAGGAAATTAGAGGTTCTAAAAAGTGGATTGTAAAAAAAATAGCTGAAAAATATCTGCCAAAAGAGATTGTTTATAGAAGGAAAAAGGGTTTTGCCGTTCCTTTTTATGAATGGCTTAAAGAAGAAAAAGAACTTAAACGGATTATAGATATTAACAGAAAAAGCAAAATATTTAATGAAGAGTATTTAAAAGAAATAATAAAAACGGGGCACAAAAGGTATAAACAGCATATTTGGGCTTTATATCTTTTTTCGCGCTGGTATGAAAAGGAATTTTTATGAAATTTAAATTAAACAGTTTTTTAGAAGATGATATAGAAAATAAGGACCATCCGAGTGATTTTGAAATAACAAACGAGTATGGGGTTTTGATTTTAAGGCTTCCTTTTATAAAAGATGAAAAAGTGGAGGTTATTTCTTACGCTTTTTTAATAAAGGAAAATAAAGTATATATTTTTGACAGAAATAAAAAAGAGTTTGAATATCTTGGGGATTTTTTTGATTTGCATAAGTTTTTAGATGTAAGAGTGGATAAAATACTGGCTAAACTTAATAAATTTCATATGCAAATAGCGAAAATGGAAGATGGGCTTTATGAGGAAAATATTGATAAATCTTTTGCAAACGAATGGCTGAAACTTAAAAAAGAACTTGTGTTGATAGAAAGACTGATGGGACATGCGATTGTGGCGTTTGAGAGATTTTTAAAATATTATAAGGAAAAAGTGGATAATTTTGCTTTTAAAGACCTTGAAGAACACTTTCAACGGGCTTTTAGGTTTGCAAAAAATGCGATAGAAAAGTTGGATTATCTTTATGAGTTTTTTAGGGCAAAGCAGGATGAAAAGATGAATAAAATTATGTTTGTTTTGACTCTTTTATCAGGAATTTTCTTGCCTTTGACTCTTGTAACCGGGTTTTTTGGGATGAATACCGGCGGACTTCCTTTGGTAAATGACCCTGAAGGTACGTTAAAAGCGGTGGTTATAGGAATAGTTTTAGAAGTGCCTATTGTAGTGGCTGTATGGAAAATGATGAAAAATTAAAACTTCAATGTTAACATATTTTCTCTGACACCAAATATTTATTGGTGGAGGTGTCGGGAATCGAACCCGAGTCCAGAAACAGATTACCCTAAGCGTCTACACGCTTAGTCCGTTGATTATACTGCTCTTCCGGGTTCAACGGACAAAACCCTGCGGAAGAGAGGAGTGCTGATGGTTTCAGACTGTAATCCGCACTCATAGATTACAATCCTAGCCACGCTTTACTCTCCGCCCGAGGCGGTGGCAGGCCTCAGTGGGCGGAGGCGCCCGAAACTACTTAATTAAGCAGCAGCTGTTGCTACTGCTGGGCTGTAAGTTTTGTTATTTGCTGCGTTTATTTTTAGCGGACCGTTTTACGGCTTGTCCAGGCCGACGTGCAGCTTAGGGCTTTCTGCCCCTGTCGAAGCCATGTCACCCCCGCAAGGGCTTCTAAGAAGCCTATGCGCGAATGACTAATCGAATTTTATCAAATTTTTCTTAAAAAGTCAATAATTTTTTAAGAAAAGTTTAAGAATTAATTTCTTCTTTTATGATTTTGGCTTTTTTACATATTTTTTTTATTTTTTCACTGTTAGGAATATCCTCTAATAATACTTTTACAAAAGCACTTCCCACAATTACCCCATCAACTCCTTTTGCTTTTTCACGGGCTGTTTTTTCATTAACTCCAAATCCTATATAAAGAGGTGTGTTTGTAATTTCTTTTACTGTTTTTATTATTTCACTTAAATCCTCTTTTTTTTCTGCTCCCGTAATTCCTGCATATGCTACCATGTAAATGAATTCTTTTGGATTTTTTAAAATTTCTTTTATTCTCTCTTTTGAATCAGTAGGCGCTACAAAAGAAATTAAAGGAAACTTTTCTTCATATTCAATCGCTTCTTCGTACGGCAAATCAGGAATAATAAAACCTTTAACACCGTATTCTTTGGCCTTTTGAGTCATAAAATCATAGCCTTTTTGATAGAAATTGTTAAAATATCCCATCCAATAAATATCAATGTTTTTTGCTGTTTTTTCACTTACTTCAAACGTATTTTTTATTTTATATCCATTTTCTAACGCTCTTTTGTTTATTTCTTGAATTACAGGTCCGTCGGCTACCGGGTCTGAAAAAGGAATTCCAAGCTCTATAGCATCGACTCCATTTTTTTGTAAAGCTTCTATCAGTTCTATAGTAAAGTTTTTGTCTGGATATGCTGTTGTTATATAAGCTATTAACTTTTTCATTTATTTCCTTTGGTATAATATATTTTAGAAATTATATCAAAAGGAAGTGCATGAAAAAGACACTTAAAGCTCTTTATAAAAAAGAAAACATTACTATGATAACCGCTTATGACGCATTGTTTGCCAAGATTTTTGATGAATTGGTGGATATTATTTTAGTTGGAGATAGTTTGAATATGAGTTTTTTGGGAGAAAACGATACTTTAAGCACTACGCTTGAGCAGATGATTTATCATACTAAAGCTGTTTGTAACGGAGCTAAAAATGCTTATATCGTAACTGATATGCCCTTTGGTACTTACAATACTCCTGAAGATGCTTTGAAAAATTCGATAAAAATATATAAAGAAACAAAAGCGGATGCTGTAAAGCTTGAAGGCGGAGCTGAAAGAGCCGAAACTGTAAAACTTCTTGCTCAAAACGGTATAGCAGTAGTGGGACATATAGGCCTTATGCCACAATTCAGCAGAAGTGAAGGCGGATATATAGTAAAAGGAAAAGATGAAAAATCAAAACAAAAGTTGCTTAAAGACGCTAAAGCCCTGGAAGAATCCGGGGCTGTAATGCTTGTTATTGAAGGTGTTAAAGAAGATGTGGCAAAAGAGATAACTGAGAGTGTAAATATCCCGACTATTGGAATAGGCGCTGGAAGATATACGACGGGACAGGTGCTTGTATGGAGTGATATGCTCGGATTTTTTGAAGAGTTTAAACCGAAATTTGTTAGACGGTACTTAAACGGGGCTGAGATTGTAAGAAGTGCTGTTAGAAAATACGTTGATGATGTAATTATGGGAAAATTTCCTAGTGATGAGGAGATTTATTAAAAAAAATAGGAGAAAAAATGGCAGTAACTTACTTAGAACATTATACTTTTAGTGATTATATAAAATGGGATGGTGATTGGGAGCTTATATATGGTGCACCTTATGCTATGGCACCTTTTGCACTTCCAAGTCATCAAAAAATTAGTGGAAAAATATTAGTTCAGCTTGATAGAAATTTGGAAAATTGTTCTAAATGTCATGCTTTAATGGAGAGCGAAGTAAAATTTAGCGAAGATACGGTTGTTAGACCTGACGTATTTATAAAATGCGGGGAAATTGATGATATTACAACAACTCCCGAGATTATTTTCGAAGTAGTAAGCAAAGGAAGTATTCAAAGGGATGAGCTTTTAAAATTTAATCTTTATAAGCAAGAAGGGGTTAAATATTACGGAATTGTGTATCCTGATGATAAAAGAGTAAAAATTTATAAGTTAATAAACGGAGAGTATATAAAAATTGCGGATTTAAAAGATGAAATATTTAAAACAGATGATTTAGATTGTAATGTAAAAGTGGATTTTTCTAAAGTTTGGCTGTGAGAGAACTTTAAGAAAATGAAGTTTGAAAATGCTAAAAGACAAAATAAAAACTTTAAATAAACAGACATTACAGATTGTTTAATTATTGAAAGGCAGATAGTGAGAATAGTTGAAATTGAAAAAGTTAGTTTTGAAGAAGGATATGAAAAATCTTTAAGGCCTCAGAATCTGGATGAATATATAGGTCAGGAGCAGATTAAAAAAAACCTAAAAGTTTTTATAGAAGCGGCTAAAAAAAGAGGGGAGAGCCTTGACCATATGCTTTTTTTCGGACCTCCGGGTCTTGGAAAGACGACACTTGCCAATATTATAGCTAATGAAATGAATGCCAATATTAAAACCATTTCGGCTCCTATGCTTGAAAAATCAGGGGACCTTGCTGCAATTTTAACTAATCTGGAAGAAGGAGATATTTTATTTATCGACGAAATTCACAGACTAAAAGCCTCTATTGAGGAGGTTCTATATTCGGCTATGGAAGATTTCAGGCTTGATATTGTGATAGGAAGCGGTCCGGCGGCTCAGACTATAAAGCTGGATGTAGCTAGATTTACGTTAATAGGAGCTACGACAAGAGCCGGGATGTTAAGTAATCCTCTTCGCGACAGATTTGGTATGAGTTTTAGGCTTAATTTTTACAATGTTGAGGATTTGAGTTTAATTATAAAACTTGCAAGTAAAAAATTAAACTATGATATAAAAACGGATGCGGCACATGAAATAGCCAAACGTTCCCGTGGAACTCCGAGAATAGCTCTTAGGCTTCTTAAAAGGGTTAGGGATTTTGCCGAAGTTGAAGATAAAAAACTTATAGATAAAAAAATAGCAAAATATGCTCTTGACGAACTCGGGATAAACGAACACGGATTTGACGAACTTGACATAAGGTTTTTAAGACTTTTAGTAGATGCCAAAAAACCTTTGGGGCTTTCTACGATTGCGGCTGCCTTAAGCGAAGATGAAGATACTATTGAGGAGATGATAGAACCTTTTTTAATAGCAAACGGGTATGTTGAAAAAACGCCTAAG
Organism: Caminibacter sp.; assembly: GCF_053999135.1. NCBI lineage: Bacteria > Pseudomonadati > Campylobacterota > Epsilonproteobacteria > Nautiliales > Nautiliaceae > Caminibacter > Caminibacter sp. Next base: position 14,629 of record NZ_JBMXVQ010000105.1, on the reverse strand, counting down.
GGAAGGATTGCTACAAGAAAGACTTATGAAATTTTAAATTTAACGCCAAATATTTTGTTTTAGGAAAAGAGATGAAATTTTTGACTTTTTTAACATTTGTGGTGGGATATTTTGTATATTTAACGTATAAGCCATATCTTATGGATATAGCGATAGCTTCTCTTATGGCCATTTCTTTTGGAAAGATAGATTTTATGATTTCCAAATATATAAAAAACAGATATATCGTAACAGCTATAGTTACTTTTATTCTTTCTATTTTAATATTCGGTCCGATATTATATTTTATTATTACAGTGGGTAAGTTTTTGGCTCATATAAATATAGAAGATATAAAGTTGGTAATTCAAAAAGCACAGGATTTAATTTCTTATCTTCCCTCACAAATAGGAAATTATATAAAAAGCTTTTTAACGGCTGATAACATTCAAAAAATTTATGAATCCATTATGCCTATTATAGGGACTCTTACCGCTAAAAGCGCCGTTTTTATAAAAGATACTTTTTTGATTATTATATTTTTCTTTTTTGCGACTCTTTACGGAAGAGAAATACTTGATTTTTTTAAGAGAATTATTCCGCTTGAAGACGTAAAACTTGAAAAACTGTTTTTCAGTACCAGTGAAGTTATGAGTGTTGTTTTTTATTCTACTCTTTTAACGGCACTGCTTGAAGGTGTTTTGTTTGGAATAATAGTTAGTTTTTACGGTTTTAATTTTTTCTTTTTTAGTATTATGTATGCTTTTGCTTCTTTAATTCCTGTAATAGGCGGAATTATGATGTGGGGTCCGGTTAGTTTATATCTTTATGCGAACGGAGAAGTGGAAGGCGCTTTGGTTGTTATGATATATTCGATAATAGTAATCTCTATTTTAGCAGATACTTTTGTAAAACCTTTTATCATAGCTGAGATTAAGAAAATTTTTGAATCCGATACGGAGTTAAATTCTCTTCTTATCTTCTTTTCTATCGTTGCGGGACTTTCTTCTTTCGGTCTTTGGGGTATTATCATAGGCCCTGCGGTTACGGCTCTTTTTATTTCTATTCTTAAATTTTATGATAAAGTTAATAAAGTTTAGTCTTTTTGACTAAAACTTTTTTATTTTTTTATTTAACTTTCTTGACTTTTTTCTTTTAAAAGTGTATAATTTCAACGTTATAAAGCATTTGAGTTTGATTATCTAATATAATTTAGGTAATATAAGGTGTTTGGAAATCAATTGTTTGATTGAGATTTGCTTATATGGCATTATTATAAGCCTTTAAAGGAGGGGATTATGGGAAAAAAACATAAAAAAAAACCTGAGGCTGAAATGCAGGCTCAGGAAAATCAAGAAATTAATATAGAAGAAGTTTTAAAGCAAAACGAAGAACTTCAAAAGAAACTTGACGAAGCTCTGAGGGCTTATGCAAAATGTGAAAACGATAAAAAAATTCTTAAAAAAGAAGCTGATGCAATGGTCGATTATGCATATGAAAGATTTGCAAAAGACCTGTTGCCTGTAGTTGATAGTTTGGAATTGGCGATAGCTCATGCCAAAGAGCTTGAAAATAAAGAAGAGGCTTTTGATAAGTTGATAGAAGGTGTTGAGCTTACTCTTAAAAAGATGCTTGATACCTTTAAAAATCATGGCATCGAACCGGTTGAACATGAAGAGTTCAATCCTGAATATCACCAGGCTATTCAACATGTTCAAAGCGAAGAGCATAAAGACGGTGATATCGTAGACGTGTATCAAAAAGGATACACTCTAAAAGGAAAATTAATTAGACCATCAATGGTTACAATAAACAAAAAATAAACTTTAAGGAGGGAAAAATGGGAAGAGTAATAGGAATTGACTTAGGTACAACTAACTCAGCAATGGCATATTATGACGGAAAAGATGCAAAAATTATTCCAAATAAAGAAGGTAAAAATACTACTCCATCTGTAGTAGCATTTACTGATAAAGGTGTTTTGGTAGGGGAACCTGCTAAAAGACAGGCAATCACAAACCCTGAAAGAACTATTTATTCTGTAAAAAGAATTATGGGTATGATGTGTAATGAGCCAAAAGCTCAGGAAGCTAAAAAACACGTTCAATATAAAATCGTTGATAAAAACGGAGCTTGTGCTGTTGAGGTAGACGGGAAAGTATATACACCTCAGGAAATCAGTGCAAAAATTTTACAAAAATTAAAAAATGACGCGGAAGAATTCTTCGGTGAAGAAGTTACAGAAGCTGTTATTACAGTACCGGCATACTTTAACGACGCTCAAAGAAAAGCGACTCAAGAAGCCGGAAAAATTGCAGGGCTAAACGTTTTAAGAATTATTAACGAACCAACAGCTGCGGCACTTGCATACGGACTTGATAAAAAAGGTGAAGAAAAAGTACTTGTATATGACCTTGGTGGGGGTACTTTTGACGTAACAGTTCTAGAAATCGGCGATGGTACATTCCAAGTACTTGCAACTGACGGTAACGCATTCTTAGGTGGTGATGACTTTGACAACAGAATCGTTCAATGGTTGATTGACGAATTCAAAGCTGAAACTGGAATTGATTTAAGCCAGGACAAGATGGCTCTTCAAAGACTTAAAGATGCGGCTGAGCAGGCTAAAAAAGAATTGTCAACTAAAGAAGAGACTGAAATCAACTTGCCATTTATTACAGCAGATGCTAGCGGACCAAAACACCTTGTTAAAAAATTAACAAGAGCTAAATTTGAAGCGATGATTGATGATTTATTACAAGAAACATTAACTCATATTGATAACGCACTTAAAGATGCGGGATTAAATAAAGAAGATATTGATGAAATCGTAATGGTTGGTGGTTCAACAAGAATCCCAAAAGTTCAACAACTTGTAAGCGATTATTTTAACGGTAAAAAACTAAATAAATCTGTAAATCCTGACGAAGTTGTGGCACTTGGTGCGGCAATTCAGGCCGGAGTACTTAAAGGTGACGTAAAAGACGTATTGTTACTCGACGTTACACCACTTAGCCTTGGAATTGAAACACTTGGTGGAGTTATGACAAAAATAATCGAAAAAGGTACAACAATACCTGTGAAGAAATCACAAATATTCAGTACGGCTGAAGACAATCAAACAGCAGTTACAATTCACGTATTACAAGGTGAAGCCGAACTTGCCAAAGATAATAAATCACTTGGTCAGTTTAACCTTGAAGGTATCAGACCGGCACCAAGAGGAGTACCACAAATTGAAGTTACATTTGATATCGATGCAAACGGTATCTTAAACGTAACAGCAAGAGATAAAGATACAGGTAAAGAGCAAAAAATTACAATTACAGGAAGCTCAACATTAAGTGAAGAAGAAATTGAGAGAATGATTAAAGAAGCTGAAGAAGCAAACAAAAGAGAAAAAGAAAGAATTGAAGCTATTAAAGCTAGAAATGAGCTTGATGCTGTAGCATATCAGGCTGAGAAATTCATCAAAGATAATAAAGACAAACTCGGTGACGTAAGTGCTCTTGAAGCTAAAATTAAAGAAGCAAAAGAACTTATCGAGCAACAAAGCGAAGATAAAGCTAAAATCGAACAGCTTAAAAACGAACTTGAAGCCGAACTTCAAAAAGCGGCCCAGAATATGGCTGCTCAGGGTGGTGCTCAAGGCGGACAACAACAAAGTCAGGGGCAAAATAAAGGCGGAGATGACGACGTAATCGATGCGGAAGTTGAATAATCTTCCGCTTTTTTTTCTTTTTATTGATTTAGTGGTGCCAGACCTCTTAGATTGAGTATAAAAAAGATTAAGCACTGACAAAATAAAGTAAAACAATTTGTTCTCTTGTTGAATATATTTAGTCAGTATCAAGGATTATTGGGAAGAGTTTTTGGTTAAATTTTTGTCTATGATTTTAAATTCCCTTGAATCTATAGTGTTGCTTCCATCTACAATACTTACTCTCCACTTACCGACAAAAAACGGTCTTATTGTTATATAAGAATAAGTCCTCCATCTTCTTCCTGAATAAATTGGAAGTTTGATATCCGCATATAATTTCCACTCACCGTTAACTTCTTTTTCCCATACAAAATCAATGAGTCTGTTTTCTTTTATATTAATAAAATGAGCGAATGCATAAACTTTTTGGTCTTTTATGGTAAATGTGTCGGTGATTTCTATAGGAGTTAAATTTTTTACATTTTTACAGGTTACGAATTCTTTAATATCATAAGCAAATAAACAGGATAAAAAAATTAAGAAAATAATGCTTTTTTTCATTTTTAGACCTCCAAAATTATTGTAACAGGCCCATCATTGATAATGGTTACTTCCATCATAGCACCAAAAATTCCACTTTTTGCAGGGACAAATTTATTTAATTCTATTAGCATTTTATCATAAAATTCTCTAGCTTCAGTTGGAGGCATTGAATTTTGAAAATTAGGGCGTGTTCCTTTTTTTGTAATTGCCGGAATTGTAAAGTTTGGTATAAGTAAAATTTCACCTTTAATATCCATTATGCTTTTTTCAAATTTATCCCCGAAAAGTCTCATGTTTGCTATTTTTTTTGCCATTTTTGTTATTTTTTCCTCATCGTCTTCTTTTTCGAAACCTATTAGAACATTTAAGCCACTGTTTATTTCATTAATAAGTTTGTTATCTACTTTTACGCTTGAATATTTAACTCTTTGAATTACGGCTTTCATGCGCTAACTCCACTAAAAATTTTGCTGTTTTTTCATTATCGTTTGGAGCGGAAATAACTTTATAATTTTTTATTCCTATTTCATCTGCCAGATGTTTATATTCGATTTTGAGTTCCAAATCGGTTTCTGAGTTATCAATCATAAAAGATATAGGATAAATTACAACATTTTGGTCTTTATATTTTTTCAATTCTTCATCTAAATAGGGTTGAAGCCATTCACCGGGACCGAAACGGGATTGAAAGGCAAGGTTTATTGATTTAAATTCAGGTAAGATTTTTTTTAATATTTCTACGTGTTCTTTTACATGTGAATAGTATTTGTCCCCTTTTTTCAGAAGTTTTTTTGGAATACCGTGGGCTGAAAATATTAAATTCCACTCTTTGGGATTTTCAATTTCATTTAATATATTTTCTTTTATTATTTCATTAAACCTGCCGTCTTTATAAAAAGGTTTTGTGACTGTTGCTTTTCCTTTGAAATTTGTACTTTTTAAATCATCTAAACTACTTTCATAAGTTGTAAAAGAGTAATGCGGATAAAGGGGAAGCAATATTACCTCATCATATTTATGGATAATTTCATCTAAAAAAGGTTTAGTATATCTCATGGCATAAACCACTTCAAAATCCGTATATTGTTTCATTTTTTTTGAAAGCTTTTCAGTTAAATCATAAATCCTGCTTCCACCTATTAATTTATAATTTTCCCATACTTTTTTATATCTGAGGTTTGAAATAAGGGGTGCTAAAATATGTCTTATAGGAGAAGATATTATTCTTTTATCTTTAAACATATTATAAAGAAATTCTTTTAACTCCTCAGGATTTCTTGCCCCTCCCATATTATGTAAAATAATAGCTTTTTTCATTTATATCTCCACATATTCTTTTATATTTATTCCAAATCCTTTAAGAGCGTTTAAATCGTTTTTATGACGGGATAAAAGATGTAAGTTTTTTATTCCCAAAGCTTTTAAAATTTGAGCTCCGATTCCAAATTCTTTATTATCTTTTGAATTTGAATCTATAAAAATAATTACTCCATTGTTATATTTAATGTATTCAAGCGCTTTTTTATAATCTTTCATTAATTCTTCATTTAATAAAAAATCCACATTTTTAGTTACTTTAAAAAATTTAACATTTGTTGTTTCTTTTGGGTTGTTTGCTAAAACGTAATGTTTTTGACCCAAATGGTCGGTGAATTCTATTTTTTTGAATTTTACACCGTCAAGTTCGGTTACTTCTTCTTTTTCTTTTGTTACGAGTGTTTCGAATTGAAGTCTGTATTCTACTATATCCGAAATATATACTACTGTTAAATTATGTTTTTTAGCAAATTTAGCTAAATCATCACGCCTTGCCATTGTGCCGTCTTCATTCATTATTTCACATATTACGGCACTTGGATACACTCCTGCGAGTTTACAAATATCCACGCTGCCTTCGGTATGTCCGGTTCTGACGAGCACTCCGCCTTCTTTTGCGATTAAAGGAAAAATATGCCCCGGTTTTACAAAATCGTCAGGTTTGCTGGTGGGTGAGCTTAGTTTTTTTATTGTCAAATCTCTCTCAAACGCGCTTATACCCGTTTTGCATTCTTTAGCGTCCACACTTATTGTAAAAGCGGTTGAGAAACTTTCTTTATTTGAATTTACCATGGGTTTTAAGTCGAGTTTGTCGGCAATTTCTTTTGTAAGAGATACGCAGATAAGCCCGCGTCCTTCTTTTGCTAAAAAATTAACTTTTTCAGGTGTGGAAAAAACTCCTGCATATACCAAATCACCTTCGTTTTCTCTGTCTTCATCATCTATCATTATAATCATATTGCCTTTTTGAATTTCTTCTATGGCTTTTTTTACTCTCTCAATTGGATTTGGCATTAAATACCTTTTTATTGAAATTTTATCTAAAATTTGTAATGAAAACTGAAATTGACCCCTTCTTTTAATTTGAAATCGTATTCTTTTGAATAAAATAAAAAAGGTTTTATTTCATAATATATTCTTTTTGTATTAAACAGTGCATGTCTATAGGAAATAAAAAAAGTATGTGAATAAATGAAAGGGGCTTTTTCTTTTTCACCGGATAATTCATATCCCAAAACATACAGTTTTTTATAGAATATGTGGGAATGATAAAATCCAAGGGTATAAAAAAGATTGTTTTTTTCGTTTTTGTTGGTGGATATATTAAGGGTTGCGGTGTTTTTATTTTTGTTTATTGAAAATTCGCTTTTTTCTTCCCAGTAACCGTCAGAATAGAGGTCTATTTTTTCCAAAAAAGTAAAATTTACAGCGGAGTTTTTTTTGATTTTAAAGGAGTTTGATAAAAACACTTTAATTTTACCTTTTTTTAATCTTACATAAGGTCTGATTTTGTATTCAAAGGTTGTAAAAGATGAGGATGTTGATTTGTTTTTTTGTTTTTTGCGTAAGGTTTTTTTAAGTATCTGAAATGACGGAAACCTCAGATGAAGCGTAAAAGAAGATGATGCTTTATGGTTAAGTGTTGAATATTTAGCCGAATAGTTTACAAACGATTTTTCATCGTTAATATTTAAATAATTAGGAATAAAAAAATTTATTTTTGAAATAAAATCTTTTTTAATACCTATTAATGTTTCTTCAATAGTGTTGTTTTTTTGTTTAATTTTTTTATATATGGTTGTTAAGTTTGCGGCAATTGCAAAATTGATTATAATTAGTATAATTAACTTTTTCATTTTGATATTATACCAAAGGATTTTAATGAATATACTTTTTATAGGAGATATAGTAGGAAAACCGGGAAGAAAACTGGTAAAAAAACATCTTTCCCGTTTAAAAAAAGAGTATGAAATAGATTATGTGATAGCCAATTACGAAAATCTGGCGCATGGTTTTGGGATTACTGAGAAAATTTATAAAGAGATGAAAAATGCCGGAATAGATATATTTACCGGCGGAAACCATACTTTTGATAAAAAAAAGGACGCTTTGAAACTTTTAAGCGAAAATAAAATCTTAAGACCTTTAAACTATTTTGAAGCCCCAGGGGAGTGGTATTATGAAGATGAAAACATTATAGTAATAAGCGCTATGGGGGTTTGCTGTATGCCTTACGGTAAAAATCCTTTTAGGGAGCTTGCAGAATTTGTTAAAAACAGGGACAAATTTATATTTATAGATTTTCATGCGGAAGCTACCGCTGAGAAAAGAACGCTTTTTCATATTTTAAAAGGCAAAGCCGGGGCGATTGTCGGAACGCATACCCATATAGGCACGGACGATTTGGAAATAAGCGAAGGTACGTGTTATCTCACCGATATAGGTCTTACGGGGTGTGCCGATAATATTATCGGAATGAAAGAAGACGGGCCGGTTGCCAATATGCTGACGGGACTTAAACAGCATTTTGACGTTCCGGATAAGTGCAAAAGTATTATGCAGTGTCTGGTAATTAACGTAAAAGAAGGTAAATCTGAAAAAGCGTTTAAGCTTAAAATAACGGAAGATAAAATATTAAAAACACAAGAGGCGGAAAATGGAATTCAGTAACTCTTACGAACTTTTAAAAGAACTGAAGCAAAAAAATCTGTTAAAAAACAGACCGAAATTTTGGTAGCCGGGTTACGGGACGTTTAAGGTGGTTTTAGCTGTTACTGCATTTATATGCCTTATTACAAAAAAGTAAGAGGAAAAAGGAAAAAATGGAAAACGGCTGAAAAAGAGATAATGAGTAAATTTAGGGAGAAAAAACAGATTAATATACTTGGAAGCCGTGAAAAGCTTATGAGATTTAAAAACGGGGAGGATATTGAAAAGATTTTTAACGCCATAAGACCGAAGTATCCGATAAGGAGATATGTGGATGTTTTTGGATATAATTCTGCAAAAAAAGAAGATAAAGAAGATATGGATTTTAAAATAAAATTAGCTAAATTAAATGATAAAATAATCAATAAAGTAAATAAAATCAATGATGTAAAAAAAGAATTTTATAAATTATGGATGAATGAAGAAAAATTTATAGAGCATATTGAAACAAGGTTAATTTTAGGGCATATAACCGATAAAAACGATTATATTAAAAAAACTATTGACTGTATAATTGAAGCAGAAGAATATATTTATGCAATTCATAAAAAAAGTTGGGATAATTTGTGTTATAATAAAACAAAAGATTGGGCTGTAATTTTCAATGAACACGGTGAAATTATGACAAGTTACAAAATTGAAAAAAACAGAAAAGATTTTGAAACCTTACATAAAGAAATAGGAGGTAAAATCTTAAAAGGACAACCAAATGAAAAAGTTAAACAAGCTTTTAAAAGATTACGAGATTTATACGAAAGTGTGGACTAGTGATTTTGGAGAGGGGCATCTTTTTTTAGCAACAAGAGAAGCATTAAAACCTTTTGAGAATGATAAAAGAGTGATTGAGCTTGATAAAATGGCTTTGAATGTTATTGAAAAGGATAAAAGTAAAGGAACTGATAGGCTTTTTTTAGATAAGCTTAAATTAATGATTTTAGATAATTTAAAAAAACATCATTTACAAAAAGAAGCTAAGTTAGCTTAATTAAAAAGCGTTCTACATTCTCTAATCCTCTTTTTGGCAATTTTAAATAATTCCGTTGACTCGCTGTGCTGGCTCAACGGGTAAAGCACTCGACAAGTTAAGCACTTTAAGTGCCGGACTCAATAAATTTAACTCTCCTTAAAACTGTTCTCAATTTCCTGTGAAATCTCATCAAAGTTATCACCGTCAATAGTATTAAGGTCGTTACTGATAATCTGAAAGGCTTGGTATTAAAACTGTTTTTAGAGATATCAACACCACAAACCATATTTCACTCCTTAAAGTAAGATATGGTATAATAAGTGTCCCTATCTTAAACCTTCCTCGTTACACGAGCTTTAAAGCTCAACCAACTTATTGGAAGTATAGGGACAGAGGGACAGACTTTATAACAGGCTTTAAGCCTAAAAAAAATGTTTTCCTTGTCCCTTCATTGAAATTTTATAATACTTTTTTGTAGAAGAGGCGGAAAATGGAATTCAGTAACTCTTACGAACTTTTAAAAGAACTGAAGAAAAAAAATCTGTTAAAAAACAGACCGAAATTTTGGTGGCCGGGTTACGGGACGTTTGAGGTGGTTTTAGGAGCGGTATTAACGCAGAATACAAAATGGGAAAATGTGGAAAAAGCATTACAACAGTTAAAAGTTAAAAGTGAAAAGTTAAAAGTGGAAGAAATAGCTTCATATGATCCTGTATATTTAGCTGAACTTATAAAACCGGCGGGGTTTTATAATCAAAAATCAAAAAGGCTTATTGCTTTAAGCCGTAATATTTTAAGGGATTTCGGGGATTTTGAAACTTTTAAGGAAAACGTTGATAGGGAATGGCTTTTAAATCAAAAAGGAATCGGTTTTGAGACTGCTGATTCGATACTTTGTTATGCGTGCGGCAGGGATATTATGGTTGTGGATGCTTATACGAGAAGACTTCTTAAGAAACACGGTTATGAATTTGAAAGTTATGACGAAATGAGAGAGTGGTGCGAGAGAGGGATTGAAGAAAACTGGGATAAATTAAAAGAAGATTATGAAAACAGTTTTAATTTATGTTATGCGAGATTTCATGGGAAAATAGTGGAATTTATGAAAAAACGATGAAAACAGTTATTTATAATCAAAAAGAGATTAAGTATAAGTTGATAAGAAAAGCCATAAAGCATATGTATCTCAGAATAAGGAAAGATTATGTTGAAGTAAGCGCTTCTTATTTAATACCGGAAAAAAACGTGGAGAAATTTATTTTAAAGTACGCCGATGAAATTTTAAAAAAAATTGAAACTAAAAAAGAAAACTATCTTTTCGGTAAAAAAGTGCTAGTTGCCGGTGAAGAAATATATAAAGAAAAACTGCCTCCGGTGGTATTGGAATATGTAAAAAAATATTCTTCAAAAATGAATCTTTATCCTTCAAAAGTTTCTTTTAGATTTAATAAAACGAGATGGGGCAGTTGCAGTGCTAAAAATAATCTAACTTTTAATTATTATCTCGCCAAACTTCCTTACGAGCTTATAGAATATGTTGTAGTTCATGAACTGGCTCATATAAAACACAAAAACCATTCAAGAGAGTTTTGGGCGGAAGTGGAGAAATATCTGCCCGATGTTAAAAAAAGAAGAAAACTGTTAAGAAATTATGAAAAAATAATCTAAAGGAAAAAAATGGAGAATATATATGTGGTTTTAGGGATATTGGGAGGGGTTTTTATCAGTTTGCTGTTTTTGTTTGTATATGAGAGGAGAAAAAAAGAGCGTGATATTAATGAGCTTAAAGCTTCTTTGCAGTATGAAAGAACCCAAAATCTAGTAAAAGACGAGCAAATAAAAAACGTAACAGCACAAAAAGAAAATCTTGAACAAAAAATCGAGCTTCTAGAAAAAGAAAATAAAAAGCTTTTATCCGAAAACGGGGAGCTTAAAACAAAACTCAAAGAAAGCGAAAAATCATTTGAGGAAAAGCTTGATATTTTAAAAAAAAGCGAAGAAAAACTAAAAGAGACTTTTGAAAATCTTGCTAACCGTATTTTGGAAAAAACGGGGGAGAAAATAACCCAGACTTCAAAAGAAAATCTTTCAAATCTGCTTTCTCCCCTTCAAAATCAGATGAAAGAGTTTAAAGACAAAATAGAGTATCTAAGCAGGGATGAAGCCGAAAAGATAAGTGCTCTTCAAAATGAGCTTAAAAATCTTAAAGAGCTAAGCTACAGGCTTTCAGAAGATGCCCAAAATCTTGCAAAAGCCTTAAAAGGAGAGAGTAAAACCCAGGGAAGCTGGGGCGAACTTGTGCTTGAGAGGGTTTTAGAACTCAGCGGGCTTGAAGAAGGGCGGGAATATGAAAGGGAAGTGAGTCTTAACGATGGGGAAAACAGACGCTACCGTCCCGATGTGATAGTGCATCTTCCAAACAACAGGGATGTAATAATCGATGCCAAGACTTCCCTTAGGGCTTATGAGGAATATATAAAAACGCAGGATAAAGCTTATATAAAAGCCCATATTCAGGCTTTAAAAAACCATATAGATTCTTTGTCCGACAAAAAATATGAAAAATTAAAGGGTGTAAATTCGCTTGATTTTATTTTTATGTTTGTTCCTATTGAAAACGCTCTTTTATTGGCGCTTGAAAACGACTCTTCTTTATTTGAGTATGCGTTTAAGAAAAAAGTTGTGCTTGTTTCCCCTACCACTCTTCTTGTGTCTCTTAGAGCAATTGAGAGCAGCTGGAGATTTGAAAAACAGGCTAAAAATATAGAAGAGGTTGTAAAATCCGCTGAAAATCTTTACGATAAGGTTAGAGGGTTTACAGAGGATTTTGAAAAAGTTGGAAAATCATTGGAAAATGCCCAAAAATCTTTTGATAACGCAAAAGCCAAACTTACAACAGGCAGAGGCAATGTTATACGCCAGATTGAAATACTAAAAGAAAAAGCGGGAATAAAACCCAAAAAAGAAATTTCTAAAGAATTAACTGATATAGCGTTAATTGAAAATAATTAAACGTCGTTTTTTGGCTTCTTTTTCTTTTAAAATGACAATAAAAAAAGGAGTGATTATGCATTTTGAGAATTGGATGTATTGGGGAGGAAGGGTTGTTATATTGATTTTTATCGTAATGATGTATAACTCTTTAATCGCCAGAAAAAACATGGTTGAGAATATGTACGGTGCGGTGGACGCCCTTTTGAAAAAAAGAGTTGATATGATTCCCAATTTAATTTCAAGCGTTAAAGCATATATGAAACATGAAAGTGATTTGCTTACGAAAATTACCGAAATAAGAGCGCAGATTCTTCAAACGACAGATGAAAATGAAAAAATAGAGCTTGAAAGCAGATTAAGCGGATATTTGAAAAATTTAATGGTAAATGTTGAAAATTACCCTCAGCTTAGGGCAAGCGAAAATTTTATGCAGCTGCAAAACGCCATTAAGGATGTGGAAGACCAGATTTCAGCGGCGAGAAGGGCATACAACCAGGCCGTAACGGATTATAACAACGCAATAGAGATGTTTCCGACTAATGTTTTGGCTTCAATTATGGGATATAACCGTAAAAAAGTATTTGAAATACCTGAAAGTGAGCGTGAAAACATAAACGTTACCGATTATTTTAAAGGCTGAAAATGAGAGATGTTGAACAATTAAGAAAAACAGCTGTTTTTAAAGTGTTTTTGGCTGCCGTTCTGGTCGGTATTGCAGGGTATTTGACATTTAAATTCGCTGTGCTTTGGTGGCATTATTTAATAGGAGGTGTTGTTGCGCTTTTGATTATCGGAATGGCGATATCGGCGGTTGAATATTACAAATCCGAATTTATCGAGAGGATTTTAAAGCCTCTGTTGAAAAGTAATGATTTGTATTTTTTTCCGGAAGAGGGATTTAGTGAAGACGAAGCCCTCAGCAGTAATCTTTTCGATTTTGATTATGACGATTATGATTCTCACAGTCTTGTGACGGGTCGGGATTTCAGACTTGCGTATGTTGAGTTTACAAAAGAAGAAGAGGAAGAAGACAGCAAAGGGAACTCATATACCACAACGGTTACAAAATTTGCCGGATTTTTGATTGTTTTAAAGCATAAAAGAATGGTAAAAAATTATGTGATTATTCGTCCTTCAAGCTTTCATTTAAGCGACATTTTGCCCGTTACATATGACAAAACCAGAATAAAAATGGATAATCCGGAATTTGAGAAAATTTTTGACGTATATAGCGAAGACCTGGTTGAAGCGAGATATCTGCTCGATCACAATTATATGGAATTGTCGATAAAATTGTACAATGAAGCGGATGTAAAGTATCTGAGTTTTATAAAAAATTTGGTTTTTACAAAAATAAAATATGATGATTTTACTCAGAATATGCCGCTTTTGACACCGGTTAATGATAAAATAATCCAAAAGATTTTGTTTCCGGTGGAATATGCGGTTTTTTTAAAAAATTCTTTAAACAAGGGGTTTTATGAAAGATAAAAAGGTTTTTAACATACTTCAAATTTTAAAAGACCTCTCAAAACTCAATACCGTCTGTACGAAAGAGTATGCCAAAAAACTGAATGTAAGTGTGCGTACCGTTCAAAGATATCTTGAAGATATAAGCGAATTTTTTGATATAGAACTGGTTCAGGAGAAAAAGGGTTGTTATAAATATTTAAATTTCAAAAAAGTAAAAGAAATTCTTTTAAACCAAAAAGATTATGAAGATTTTGAAAAATTTGCAAATGTTGTTGCGGCGTTTAATCCCAAATTGCTTAAATATTTCCATATCAATAAAAAACTGCTTGATAAAATAATCGATGATGAACTGTTTTATATAAAAGTATCACCCTTTGAAGAAGTGATGAATTTCCCGCTTTTTCAGAAAGTGAAAAAGGCAATTAAATATTCCCAGATGATAGATGTGGAGTACGAAAGCGATCAATTAAAACGGTTTGATAATTTAAGACCCCATAAAATAGTGTTTGCCGAAGGGAACTGGTATCTTGTAACACAGGATGACGATGAATTTAACGGCGGCGTAAAATTTTTAAGACTGAATTTTATAAAAAAGGTGGAGTTGAAATCCAAAGAGTTTAAAAAAAACAGGGACCTTTTAAAATTTATCGAAAATTTTCAGTCGTTGATGAGCGCATACGACAAACCGAAATTTGAGGTTATTGTTTTTGTCGACCGGGAAGTGGAAAGACATTTCAAAGCCAAGAAGTTTCTTGATTCACAGACTGTGGTTAAGGATACGAAAGATGGGCTTATTTTAAGATATTATATAAATGATGAAAATGAGATACTGCTTTTGGCAAAAAGATGGCTGCCGCATATGAAAATAATTTCACCCTCATATCTTCAGGATAAACTTGAAAATATGGCAAAAGAACTTTTGGATTAGTTATAATTTTTAAAAA
>NZ_JBMXVQ010000104.1:0-2245 GCF_053999135.1 Caminibacter sp. | reverse complement strand
GAGAAAAGAAAATTAATCTCGGGTAATATAGTTGAAAAACTAAAAACTCTTTTTGATATTGAAGAGAGGGAAATTTTTTATTGGCATGAATTTAAGCAAAATTATCCTGTTGCCATTTTTGCAATTACGCCAGATAGAAAATTTATAGAGTGGAATAAAATTTTTGAAGAACTTACCGGATGGAGTAATGGAGAGCTTAAAACCGTGGAATCTGCGGCAAAAGTGTTATGGCCTGTTAATCCTAAGGAGTGTAAGGTATGTAAAGTTGTAGGTAAATACGATACGCAAGAAAAACGTTCAGGATATGATTTTGCGGAAATTATCAACAAACAGGGAGAAAAAATTCCCGTATTTGTATATGTAATACCTATTTTTAAAAACGGAGTATTAGAGAGAACATATGTGGTTCTCAGGGATAGAAGGGAAGAGCTAAGACAACGAAAAGAATACCTCCAAAAAGCTATAGCTCCTTTAATTGAAAGACTTGAGAGAATTGCTAAAAAAGATATTAAAGATTTAATTTCAATTGATAATGAAGAGCTTAAATCTCTTGAAAAACCTATTAATGAAATTATTCTTGTATTGCAAAAAATAGTAAAAGAGATAATAAACGCAAACGAACAGATAGATATTTATACAAGAGAAACGAAAGAGATGTTAGATTCTTCACTTGATTGGGCAAGTCATGAATTTCAGAATTCCCAGCAAGGCTTAATGGAAAGGGCCAAAATGCTAGAAGACTCCACAGCTTCTATTGAAGAGATGGTTAATTTAATTAAAGATATAGCAGACCAGACAAATTTATTGGCTCTTAACGCCGCTATAGAAGCGGCAAGAGCGGGAGAACACGGAAGGGGGTTTGCAGTTGTCGCGGATGAAATTAGAAAATTGGCTGAAAGAAGTCAAAAAGCCACAAATGAAATTTCATCTACCATTTCTCTTATAAAAGATGCTTCTTTTGCTATTGTAAATGAAATAGAGAACACTATAGAAGGAAGTGAAAAGTTAGTTCAAATTCTTAATGAAATCGATAAAAATATCGATAAAATAGAAGAATTCGTAAAAAAATTAAGAGAGGAAGTGGAAGGTTTTAAATTATAAGAGCGTAAAAGCGCTCTTATTTATCTATAGGAAGACCTTCTGTTGGCAACTCTTCTATAAACCACGGAAGTCCGTGTTTGTTTAGAGCGTACATAAAAGGACGGGCAGGGAATTCTTCCATATTTTTAACTCCCGCGTCAAACCAGGTTTTCGTAGCAATCATTTTAGCTCCAATCATAGCCGGCACTCCCGTTGTATAGCTTACACACTGAGCTCCCACTTCTCTAAATGCACACTGATGGTCGCAGATGTTGTAAATATAATATCTTTTTTTCTGACCGTTTTTATATCCTGTAACCACTACTCCGATATGGGTTTGTCCTTTTGTTCTAGGTCCTAGACTTGCCGGGTCCGGAAGCACTTTTTTTAGAAACTCCATAGGGCTTATTTCGCAGTTTTCACAAACTTTTATAGGTTCGATACTTGTCATTCCCACATTTTGTAAAGCTTTTAAATGCCACAGATATTTATCGCTGAACGTCATAAAAAATCTGGCTCTTTTAATGCTTGGGAAATTTTTAGTTAAGCTTTCAAGCTCTTCGTGGTATAAAAGATAGCTCGGGAATTTTCCAACTTTCGGATACTCCCAGTCAAATTTAACGCTCATAGGCTCTATCTCTTTCCACTCTCCGTTTTCGTAGTATTTACCTTTTTGGGTAATTTCTCGGATATTGATTTCAGGGTTAAAGTTTGTAGCAAAAGGATATCCGTGGTCTCCTGCGTTACAGTCAAGAATGTCTAAATATTCAATCTCATCAAGAAGCTCTTGGGCGGCATATGCCGTAAATACGTTCGTAACCCCCGGGTCAAAACCGCTTCCAAGAAGCGCCATAAGACCTCTTTTTTTAAATTCCTCATCTTTTGCCCATTGTTCTTTATATTCGAATTTAGCCTCATCAGGGTGTTCGTAATTTGCCGTATCCACATAATGAGCCCCGGCTTTTAAACAGGCGTCCATAATAGCCAGGTCCTGGTAGGGAAGTGCGACGTTTAGTACGATATCGCTTTTAGTATCTTTTATAAGTTTTGCCGTAGCATCAACATCCATAGCGTCAATTTCAGCCGTTTTTACTTCAACACCTAAACGCTCTTTAATATCTTTGGCTATTGCGTCGCATTTGCTTTTTGTGCGGCTGGCAAGTGT
>NZ_JBMXVQ010000103.1:0-3460 GCF_053999135.1 Caminibacter sp. | reverse complement strand
CTTTTAAAAGAAGTTGATGAAATGATAGACAGATGTACCTTTACATATGTCAGACAAAAAGAGATGCTAGGACTAGGCCATGCGGTTTTAACAGGAGAGCCTTTGATAGGAAACAATCCTTTTGCGGTGGTATTGGCAGATGATTTGTGCGAGGGAGACGTTCTTTCCCAGATGGTGAAACTGTATAAAAAATTCAGATGTACGATAGTTGCTATAGAGGAAGTTCCCAAAAGCGAAGTTAAAAAATACGGAGTTATCAAAGGCAAAAAAATAGAAGACGGGATTTATATGGTCGAGGATATGGTTGAAAAGCCCGAGCCTAAAAACGCTCCTAGTAACCTGGCCATTATTGGAAGATATATTCTCACTCCTGATATTTTTGACCTTTTAAGAGAAACAAAACCCGGCAAAGGCGGAGAAATTCAGCTGACAGACGCTTTACTTAAACAGACAAAGGAAGGCATGGTAATAGCGTATAAATTTAAGGGAAAAAGATTTGACTGCGGAAGTGTAAAAGGGTTTATGGAAGCTGCGAACTATTTTTATGAAAAAGAATTTAAGGAAAGCTGATGTGCGGAATAGTAGGGTGTATAGGGTGTGATAATGTTGTCGAATTTTTAATCGAAGGTCTAAAGGAACTTGAATACAGGGGATATGACAGCGCGGGAATAGCCGTAAAAGATAAAGAAGGCCTAAAAGTTATAAAAGCGGTAGGGAAACTTAAAAATCTTGAGGAAAAAGTAACAAAGGTTGAATTCAAAAATCCCCTTTTTGGAATCGGTCATACCAGATGGGCAACCCATGGAAAACCGACGGAAATAAACGCACACCCTCAGATAGGCAAATTCAGCGCCGTAGTTCATAACGGAATAATAGAAAACTATCAGGAAATAAAAAAATTTCTAGAAGAAAAAAATATAGAGTTCGTATCCCAAACCGATACGGAAGTTATAGTAAGGCTTTTTGAGTATTATTATGAGGGGAATACTAAAGAGGCTTTTAAAAAAACGATTGAAAAGCTTGAGGGGGCTTATGCCGTACTGCTTGTAACCGATAAGGAAGAGAGAATATTTTTTGCTAAAAACGGCTCACCTCTTATTGTCACTAAAGAGGGGTATTTCGCCTCATCCGACGCGCCTCTTATAGGATATGCTAAAAAAGCACATTATCTTGAAGACGGGGAATGGGGCTGGTTTGATAAAGAACTCAGTCTTTTTAGATGCGATGAAAAAATATTACCTTTTTTTAAAGAGCTTTCCTCAAACAGGGAGTCTGCAAAAAAAGGCGGATTCAGGTTTTATATGGAAAAAGAGATATACGAGCAGTTTGACGTTTTAAGAGAAAATACTCTTGGAAGAAATACAAAAGATGGAATAGTGTTTGAAGAACTTGAGAGAAGTTTTTTTGAAGGAATTAACAATATAATCATTTCCGCCTGCGGGACCAGTTTCCATGCGGGGCTTGTAGGGAAATATTTGATAGAGCGAAAAGCTAAAATAAGGGTGGATGTTGAGGTTGCCAGCGAACTTAGATACAGGGAGCCTCTTTTGAGTAAAGACACTCTTTTTGTGGTAATTTCGCAGTCGGGAGAAACCGCTGATACGCTTGAGACTCTTAAAATGGCAAAAAAAGCGGGACTGAAAACCCTTGCTCTTTGCAATGTCGATAACTCTTCTATTGTCAGGGTTGCCGATAAGACAATACTGCTTAGAGCCGGAATAGAAAAGGGAGTGGCTTCGACAAAAGCGTTTGCAACCCAGGTTATGACCCTTTGGATGCTTGCCGATTATTTAGGAAATGTTAACGAATATGAAATAATAAACGAAGCCATAGAGGCCGTTAAAGTCGATGTTTCAAAACATGAGAAAATAAAAAGACTCTCAAAAAGATACCTACACGGTCATGGGTTTTTCTTTATAGGAAGGGATATTTTTTATCCTTTAGCACTTGAAGGGGCTTTGAAGTTAAAAGAAATAAGCTATATTCACGCGGAGGGCTATCCTGCGGGTGAGATGAAACACGGGCCCATAGCCTTGGCAGACCCTGAGCTGTTTGTGGTGGCCCTTCTTAGCAAAAACAGGCTGTTTGAAAAAACAAAATCCAATATAGAAGAACTTGTTGCAAGAGACGCTACGGTTTTGAGTGTTTCAAGCGAATATATAGAACTTACCGATGATTTTATAAGAATAAGCGATACGGAATATGATATGGTGGAGTTTTTCGAAATGATGGTTGTAACGCAGCTTTTGGCCCTTGAGGTGGCTGTAAGACTCGGTAACGATGTGGATATGCCAAGAAACTTGGCAAAATCCGTTACAGTTGAATAATAAAACTAAAAAGGAATTTTATGAAAATAGCGATAGCGGGAACAGGATACGTTGGACTTAGCAATGCGGTTTTATTAGCACAAAACAACGAAGTGGTGGCTTTAGATATAGTTCCAGAAAAAGTGGAAATGATAAATAAAAGAATAAGCCCTATTGAAGATAAGGAAATTACCGAATTTTTCCAGACAAAAAAGCTTAATTTAAAAGCCACTACAGATAAAAAAGAAGCATATGAAAACGCCGAATATGTTGTTGTCGCCACCCCTACCGATTATGACCCCGTTACCAATTATTTTAATACAAAGTCAATAGAAAGCGTTATAAAAGACGTAATAGAAATAAATCCGAACGCTACAATCGTAATCCGCTCAACCATTCCCATAGGATATACCGAAAGGATAAAAAAAGAGTTTAATTACGGTAAGATATTTTTCGTGCCTGAATTTTTAAGGGAAGGCAAAGCTCTTTTTGACAGTCTGTATCCAAGCCGTATTATCGTAGGTGAAAAGTCAACAAGAGCTGAAATATTCGCGAACCTGCTTAGAGACGGCGCTTTTAAGGAGACAATTCCTATTCTGTTTACGAATAACACCGAAGCCGAAGCCGTTAAACTGTTTGCCAATACGTACCTTGCTATGAGGGTGGCGTTTTTTAACGAGCTTGATACGTATGCCGAGGTAAAAGGGCTTAACACCAAAGATATTATTGAAGGCATATGTCTTGACCCTAGAATCGGAAACCATTACAATAATCCGAGTTTCGGATACGGGGGATACTGTCTGCCAAAAGATACCAAACAGCTGCTTGCCAATTATACGCTTGAAAACATTCCTCAAAGACTGATGGAGGCAATTGTAGATAGCAATACTACAAGAAAAGAGTTTATCGCCAAAAGGGTGCTTGATAAAAATCCCAAAACAGTTGGGGTTTACAGACTGATTATGAAAGCCGGAAGCGATAATTTCAGAAGCAGCGCTATTTTTGATGTTATGGAAATGCTAAAACCTTTTGTAAAACTGGTAGTTTATGAGCCGATGGCAAAAGGCGATGAAGTTGAAGGGGTTGAGTTTGTGAGTGATTTTGATGAGTTTGCCAAAAAAGCGGATGTTATACTTGCAAACAGAATAGATGAA
>NZ_JBMXVQ010000102.1:0-2685 GCF_053999135.1 Caminibacter sp. | reverse complement strand
TATTTGATTAAAAGAAAAATAAGAAAAAGCATTGAAACCGCTTTTTCTATTATTACCGGTAAATTTGGCAAAGTTATTAAAGCAACTTCTATTGGTGGTTTTTTAACGAAACTTAAGCTTTTTATTTTAACTTATAGTTTCGACTGTTTTTTGAAATTGAATAAAGATAAACAAAATTTACTTTTTAACTAGCAATTTGGGTTATATAAATATACTATTAATCCTGTTTCTCCTTTTGCAACGCCTGTTAAAGGCGATAATCTGTTTGGGAGTATTTGCTGGGCTGTTGTGTATTTATATGGGGAGGATAAATTAAAAAAACTTTTAAAAGATTATGATGAAAATCCGTTTTTAATAGTAAGTGACGGGTTTTTAAAAAATCATCTAATTAAGCCAACCTTTCCAAGGGCTTTGCTAGGAGAGTTAGAAGATGGAAAGAAAAAAGAGTATAGAAAAAAAATTTGGGTTGAAATTAGCGATATTTTAAAAGGTGATTTTAGCAAAGCTAAAAAAGAGAGTGAGGTGAAGTTTAGAAAAAATCTTTTTGAAGTTAAAAACAGTATCAATTACAAAACTTTTACAACGGGTGAGGGGTTTGCCCCTTTTTTGGTTGATAGTGTAATTTATTTAAAAGAAGTTGATATTTATATGCTGATAAGGGATGATGTAATAAGTAAAATAAAAAGAGCTTTTAAACTCTTCTCAAAACTTGGCTATGGAAAAGATGCAAATCTTGGAAAAGGTAGATTTGAAATAGTAGGTTTTAAAGAGTTTCATATAAAAGAGAGTGAATATTATATGGCTCTTAGCGACTTTGTAAAGAGTGAGATTGATGGGAAAGTTTATTATGATGTTGTTACTAAATTTCCAAAAACAAGGGGGGATTTACCTAATCCGTTTAAAAATCCTCTTTTAATGGCAAAAATCGGGGCTGGAATAAAGTTAAGTAAAAAAGATAAGTTACAATATATCGGTAAAGCTATAAGAGGATTTAGCAACGATTCAAAAATAGTTCATCAAGGATATGCGATAACTTTTCCTATTGGAGTTGAAAATGAAAATTAAAGCGACAGTTATTTCACCTGTTCATATCGGTACAAATGAATTGTATGAACCTACGAATTTTATAATAGATGGAGAGTATTTATACTATTTTAAGGAAGAGGATTTTTACAAGAAGTTGCCTAAAAACGATAAGGTTGAATTTTTAAAGTTATCTGAAAATAATGTGGTTGAGCTTTGGAAATTTATAGTACAGAGAAAAAACATAGCAAAAGAGAGATATATAAATACAAAGTGAAAGTTACAAGCGGATTAAAAGAGCATTATAAAAAAGCCCTTGGAAAACCTACTCAAATATCCCGTTCAAATCAAAAGACTTTTAATCAGTTTATGATTCAAAAAGCCGTAAGGACTCCTACAAAAAAAAGACTTTATATCCCGGGCAGCAGTATAAAAGGAACAATTAATACGGCATTAGAGGAGATGTATAAGTGGTATGAAGACAGTAAATATCATAAAGAGATTTTAATTTCAGATGCAAGGGGAGTTAAAATTTTTGAGATGATAGGCTATTCGCTAAATAAAGAGAGATTTGAAGAAGAGATGATTGGTCCAAAAACATTAATTGAAGTTATAATGTCAACTCCAAGTGAGAGGAGCGAGTTTATTTTAGATATTGATTTTAAAAGATACAAAGATGTTGATAAACATATTGAAATGAAAGATATTCTAAAAGCTTGTAATGCTCATTATGAGCCGCTTTTTAGAAGTATGTTTGAAGACGAGGAAATTAAAAGAGTGCTTGGCAATAAATTTAAAGCAACTTATGAAAATTTAAAATTAAAAGAGAATCAATTTTTGTTAAGAGTTGGAAAACACAGTGGTGCAAGGGCTGTTACGATTGGAGAGAAAAGGAAGATTTTAGTAAAAATTGCAGAAATTCAAAATAAAAGAGGAGAAGCTGATTTTGATGCAACTATTAGAGTTAGAAGGATGTATAAAAAAAGTGATTATGAGAGTGATAAATTAAAGAATTTGATGATAGACTTTTCAAAGTTGAGTGATAATGAAAAAAGGATAATGAGAACGTTTGAGCAGTTTTACTTTGAACCTGAAAAACTTGAAAATTTGGTTAGAAAAAGAAAAAGAGTTTCAATTAGTGCAATTTTAAAAGAAGAGACAACAACTTGGGTATTTGGCTATAAAAATAAATTAGAGGAGAATAGACATTTACCTTTTGGATGGATTTTATGTGAAATAGTCGGTTAAAGAAGGAATTACCTTCTTTGTTTTAATAGTTATTATTAGTAACAGATACTTAAATTGATACACTTTCATTTTTTTTCATGTATATTTAATTCAATATTCGGTTGTTTAAAAACAAAGTGTAGTGTTTATGCCATATTGGTTGGTGTATATTAGTTATTTAGACGTCTGCCGGTGCTCATTTCATTCGCATATCTTTAACGTAAAGTTATTCGCAAGTCTTTACGGCTCTCCTCTCCTCAACGGGTCGTATGTTAAATGAACTGAGGGGTTATTTATTTTCGTGATGCGGTTTGTGTTTCTTATGAGTTACCCAATAAGCAAATACTAAAGCACCTGTTGCAAATAAAGCCCAAAAAATATAAATATTCATAATTCATCTCCTTTTTTGATAAGCATATTACCTGCTATATATAA
>NZ_JBMXVQ010000101.1:0-9020 GCF_053999135.1 Caminibacter sp. | reverse complement strand
AGAGGTGAAATGATTTATGCCGATATTAATTTGCATACTCAAGAAATAGAAGAAATCACTGAGTTTTTAAACAAAAAAAGATTCTTTTACAGTGGAGTTTTGTTTTATAGATACAACGGATTTGATTATTTAAGGCTACAATATGAAAATACTCATAACGTTGAAGAGAAATTAAACGTATGTTACAGTGATTATTGTAAATTTTTAAGTAAATTTGTTTTTAAAGACAAAAAAAGGGTTAGGAGGTTATGGACCGGTTTTTAAATTTTTATACGGTTTAAGAGAAGAATTTATTAAAATGGTTTTAATACCAATCCTGAAAATAAATCAAACATTTATTTAGTCAGTACCAAGAAAAGATGAATATAAGAGTTGTTTTATGTTTTGGTATAAGACTGTATTTTTCAGCTAAATACGTAACATAATATTTTTCTAAAAGAGCTGTCTGTTAAAAGATTTTTCTGGTTTTGAGGAAGGTGTTAATTTTTTAATTACTTCAAGTGGTGAAGGTAAAAGATTAAAGGCAACTATGTCGCCGAAATAATCTTTTTTTTATTTCGTTGCTGTTGGCACAGTTTGCAAATCCGTGAATATAGACTGTCATTGTTCGGGATTTTCATAAAATACGTATGTTTCGTAATTTGTTACTTCAAAATATATTTTTTTCTTTTCATCCGGGTCGACTTTATAATTGAAATTTTTATCAAGATATCCGTAAGCAAATCTGTAAGGGCGCGGTTTGTTGTCATCAGTCCCGTGTGCAGTAGTGAGTTTATCCACTTTTAAAAATCTCATAACAAGCTTTCCGCCGCTGTAGATATCCACAACACCGTTTACACCGGTAATGTTTTGAATCGAGCGTCCTATTTTGTTTTGCTGCTCTTGTGTACATCCCGTGAAGATTATTAAAATTGCCGCTGTAAAAAAGAGTAATTTTTTCATTTTTATCATCCTTGTTTAGATTTGGTTCATATTGTATTGGTTTAATTATAGCAAAAAAAAAGGGTTTACGACGCTGAAACTTAAAAACGTCCATAAGCCTTATAAAACGGGGGAAATTGAAGTTAAAGTTTTGGAAAGGCTTGACCTTAAAATAAAACAAAGTTATTTGAAATAGATAACTCTTCTTTAGTTTGTTTATATAAGCTTACATTGATTTTTTTATAATTTTTTGTTATAATCAAATTACTACGCCGGCTGCAATATGCTACAATATTTAAAAAAAAATGGAGCGTTTATGATAAAAAATCATGAAGATTATAAAAAAGCCGTTGAAACATTAAAAAAGTGGGCTTATTATTATTACGTTCTTGATAATCCTTTGGTTACGGATGAGGAATATGATAGGCTTTACAGAGAAGTAGAAAAATATGAAAAAGCCCATCCAGATGAAATAGACCCGACTAGTCCGACGCAAAGGGTTGGTGATGTTGTTTTGGAAGGGTTTAAAAAAGCCAGGCATATAACTAAAATGTGGTCTATGGAGGACGTTTTTGATGAAAACGAGTTTAGAGAATGGGTAAATAGGGTAAAAAGACTTATTGAAAGCAATAATTTCAGTTTTTACATAGAGCCGAAATTTGACGGGGCCAGTTTGAATCTTGTTTATAAAGAAGGGAAACTTATAAGAGCAGAAACCAGAGGGGATGGTGAGATTGGTGAGGATGTAACGTTAAATGCAAAGACTATTAATTCCATTCCTTTGGAAATAGGCTATAAAGGTCTTGTGGAAATAAGGGGAGAGGTCGTAATAAAAAAAGAGGATTTTGATAAATTAAACGAAGAGAGAATAAAAAAAGGCGAACCGATATTTGCCAATCCCAGAAATGCAGCAGCCGGGAGTCTTAGACAGCTTGACCCGAAAATTACAGCAAGCCGTCCGCTTTTATTTTATCCATGGGGAGTTGGATATCCAATAGAGGTTTTAAACAGTGATGAAGTAAGCCAAGAACAGTACGAAAATGATAAAAAAGAATTTATAGGAAAATTTAAAACTTATAAAAAGCTAATGGATTTTGTTTACTCGCTGGGATTTAAAGAACCTCCTAAAAGAGGAGAATGTTTAGCGGATGATTTGGAATGTGTATTAAAAAAATATAATGAATTTATAGAAATAAGAGATTCACTGCCGGTAATGCTTGATGGGATGGTAGTAAAAGTAAATGAACTTGAATTGTTGGATAAGCTGGGATATACGACAAAATATCCGAGATGGATGGTGGCTTATAAATTCCCTGCTATTGAAAAAGAAACAATTTTAAAAGACGTTATCGTTCAGGTTGGAAGGACAGGAGTGTTAACACCCGTAGCGATTTTAGAGCCCGTAGAAATCGGGGGAGTAATAGTAGAAAGAGCCACTCTTCATAATTTTGATGAAATTGAAAGAATGGATATAAGAATAGGAGACCATGTAATAGTAATAAGAAGCGGAGATGTGATACCTAAAATTACAAAAGTTTTATATCATAAAAGAACGGGTAATGAAAAACCTATTCCAAGGCCTACGCATTGTCCGGTATGCGGGTCTGAAGTATTGGATGAGGGTGCTATTATTAAATGTCAAAATCTCTCTTGTCCGGCAAGGGTTGTAAATACCATCATTTATGCGGCAAGTAAAAACTGTCTTGATATAGAAGGACTAGGTGAAAGTGTTGCTAGACTTTTATATGAGAGAGGGCTTGTAAAAGATATTACAGATTTGTTTAAGTTAAAAGTGGAAGACTTGGAAAGATTGCCTGGATTTGCCAGAAAAAAGGCTGAAAATCTTATAAACGCCATTCAAAAAGTAAAAGGGATTGATTGTTGGAGGTTTGTAAACGCTCTTGGAATAGAACATATAGGAGAAGTGGCCAGTAAAAAAATATGTGAAACGTTCGGGGTGGACTTTTATAAGCATAATCCTGAAGAATTTTATAAAATAGAAGGGTTTGGTCCCGAAATGGTTAAGTCAATAGCTGAATACGTGAAAGTAAATAGAGATAAAATAGAAAAATTAATAGAACTTATTAAACCTAAAAATCCTCAAAAAGAGGATATAACAGAATCTCCTTTTAAAGGCAAGACGATAGTTTTAACAGGTTCTATGAGTAAACCCAGAAGCGAAATTAAGGAGCTTCTCGAACGTCTTGGGGCTCATGTTACAAACAGTGTTTCTAAAAAAACAGATTTTGTAATAGTGGGCGAGGATCCGGGAAGCAAATATGAAAAAGCCAGGAAACTGGGAATAACTATTTTAACAGAAAAAGAAATGTGGGATATGCTGGAGAAAGGAAGTTAAATGGGTGTAGAGTTTGATTCTAAAGAAAAAGTGGATATTTTATTACCTAAACTTTATAAAGTTTTACTTTTAAATGATGATTATACTACTTTTGATTTTGTAATAGAAATTTTAAAGTCGGTTTTTCATAAAACCGAAGAAGAAGCTATAAATTTAACGCTCAAAGTGGATAGGGAAGGCAGTGCTGCGGTAGGGATGTATCCATATGAGATAGCTGAAATGAAAGTAAACAAAGTCCATACCCTGGCCAGAAATGCCGGTTATCCGCTTAGGGCGAGAATAGAGGAGGTATAAATGCAAATAACTGAAACATTAAGAAATATATTAAATGAAATAATTTTTGAAGCTAAAAGAAGAAAAAACGAATATATAACTATAGACCATGCTTTTTATATTTTATTAAAAAATAAAAATATTCGCTCAATTTTAGAAGATGTCGGGGTGGATGTTGATTATATAAGAAGAGGACTTGATTATTATCTTGATAGGTATATAGAAAAAGTACCGGTTGAAACTACCCCTACGGAAACGCTTGGATTTCATAAAGCTACTGAGAGAATGTTTAAGCATATAGAAGGCATAAAAAAACCTTATGCCGATGAGATTGATTTTTTTGTCGCCCTGCTTGAAGATGAAAGCAGTTACGCTTCTCAGCTTTTAAGAGAATTCGGTATAGAAAAGGTTGAAATAGTTGAATATGTAACGGAAATAAAAGATTTGGAAGAAGAAATAAAAAAAATAGGCAAAGAGAAAAAAGAGAGTGTTTTAGAAGAATTTACCACCGAACTTACTTCCATAGCCAAAGACTTTGATGATGTAATAGGAAGAGAAAAGGAGATTGAGAGGGTTATACAAATTTTAGCAAGACGCAAAAAAAACAATCCTGTTTTAGTTGGTGAACCGGGAGTAGGTAAAACCGCTGTTGTGGAGGGACTTGCAAAAAAAATAGCTCTTAACGACGTTCCGGGAGTTTTAAAAGGTAAAAAAATTTATTCTCTTGATATAGGAAGCCTGATTGCCGGGACAAAATATAGAGGAGAGTTTGAAAAAAGATTAAAAGCTATTTTAAAAGAACTTAAAAAAGAAAAAGAGCCTATTTTATTTATAGACGAAATTCATATGATTGTAGGAGCGGGAGCTGCAGGTGATTCAAAAATGGATGTAGCTAACCTTATAAAACCGGCTCTTGCAAGAGGAGATATAAGATGTATAGGGGCTACGACTTATGAAGAGTATAAAAATTATTTTGAAAAAGACAAAGCTTTAAACAGAAGATTTCAAAAAGTGGATATAAAAGAACCTAGTGTGGAAGATACGGTTAAGATTTTAGAAGGATTGAAACCTAAATATGAAGAGTTTCATAATGTGCGTTATTCCAAAGAAGCTTTAAAATCCGCAGCCGTGCTTGCCAAAAAGTATTTGAGAGAAAAGTTTTTACCTGACAGTGCCATAGATTTGATCGACGAAGCGGGGGCTAAGTATAAGCTAAAAGGTAAAAAGCTTATTACTAAAAGCGATATAGAAAGCATTGTAGCTAGCATTGCCAATATTCCAAAAGAATCTGCTTCTCAAAATGAAATAGAAAAATTAAGATATCTTGAGGAAAATCTTAAAGCTAAAGTTTTTGGACAAGATAAAGCTATTAAAGAACTTGTAAAAGTTATTAAAAGAAAAAAAGCGGGGCTTACTCGTGAAGATAAACCTATTGGAAGTTTTCTTTTTGTAGGTCCTACTGGTGTGGGTAAAACGGAAATTGCAAAACAGCTTGCTAATATTTTAGGGGTTAATTTCTTAAGATTTGATATGAGTGAATATCAAGAAAAACATTCTGTGGCCAAACTTATAGGTTCTCCTCCGGGGTATGTTGGATATGAAAAAGGAGGACTTTTAACCGAAGCTATAAGAAAACAGCCTCATACCGTGTTATTGCTTGATGAAATAGAAAAAGCTCACCCGGATATCGTCCAGATATTGTTACAGGTAATGGATAACGCAACATTAACAGATAATGATGGAAGAAAAGCGGATTTTAGAAACGTGGTTTTGATAATGACTAGTAATTTAGGTGTTGGTGAAGGTAACGCTCCTGGATTTATGGCCGAACACGCTGAATTTAAAGAAGAGGCTGTTGAGAGGTTTTTTGCACCGGAATTTTTAAACAGGCTTGATGCGGTGGTTAGATTTAAACCTTTAAGTAAAGATAGCGTACTGATGGTAGTTGATAAATTTATTAACGACCTTCAAAATAAACTTGCAAATAAAAAAGTAAAAATTTCGCTCACAAAAAGAGCAAAAGAAGCCCTTGCCAAAAAAGGATACTCTCCGAAACTTGGAGCCCGTCCTCTTGCTAGGGTTATAGAAGAAGAGATTGTGGAGCCTTTGAGTGATGAAATTCTTTTTGGGGATTTAAAAAGTGGAGGTGAAGTAAGAGTGGATTTTGTTAAAAATAAGTTTAGTTTAAAGACAAAAAATGATAAAAGTTAACGATAATCCTCCTCTTTATCTTCTTGATGATTTTTCTTTTCCATCCCCTTATGAAGATTTTGAAGACGGTTTTGTAGGGGCTAGTTACGATTTGCATCCTAAAAGGCTTCTTGAAGGATACTCAAACGGATTTTTTCCATGGTATCAGGATGAAGATGGAATGTATCATTGGTTTGTTTTAAACGAAAGAATGCTTTTAAAAACGGATGAAGTAAAAACTACAAAAAGATTATTGCAAAAATTAAGAAGCCCGAAATGGGAATTTAAAATAAATACCCGTTTTGACGATGTCATAAAAATGTGCAGTAAAGTAAAGAGAAAACATGAAAGCGGCACATGGATTAATGATGGATTTATTGAAGCTTATACTACTCTTCATCGATTGGGGTTTGTGCTTTCGGTTGAAAGTTATTATGAAGGAGAACTTGTGGGAGGATTTTATGGTGTCGCCATAAATAAATATTTTAGCGGTGAGAGTATGTTTCATATAAAACCTGATGCCAGTAAGTTGGCTCTTATTTATTTTTGTGATATTTTAAAACAAAACGATATAGAATATATTGACTGTCAGGTACCAAGTGAACATCTTGGGAGAATGGGAGGTAAAGTGTATAAAAAAGAGGAGTTTATCCCTATAATACAGAATGCTGCTAAAAATAATTAGTGCTGACTTGAAGAAATATTATGTAACTTTTCAATTGGAAGAGGCATTGATAAGTAATATCCTTGGGCCAGGTCTATATTTGTTTCTTTTTTAAAATTTTTTCATTTAAAATGAAGGTATATCAGTAGATTAATATGGTACCGGAGGAGGGACTTTTTCTTATTCCCCAAATTTAGGGATTTTGTAGGCACTGTCAGTAGGATTGTCAGTAAAGGGGTCAATATCCCTTTTTATCTTTAAGTATTCTTCAGGTAAAAATTTAGCATAACTCTCAAGCGTTTCTCTTATGTTACTATGCCCAAGCATTTGTGAAACATCTGCAATATTCACTCCTGCTCTTATCATATTTATTGCAAAAGTATGCCTTGTGTTGTAAATTACCCGATAATCCATTCCGATTTTATTTAAAAGTCGTTTCCATTCAGGGTGAATGTGTTTTACTCCGAAATAACCTTTTTTAGTGCGAGGATTGTAAAAGACACTTAATGTTTTAGCGTATTTTTGCGATAGTTCGAATTGTCTTTGTAAATAAGGCAATAGAGATTTAAATATAGGCACCTTTCTTATAGAATTTTTTGTTTTAGGTGTAGTTGTTTTCCCGTGTCGTTTACTTTTATTTATATGAATATACATATTCTCGAAATCAATATCGCTCCAAGTTACTGCAAGTGCTTCGCCTGTTCTTACACCTGTGTAAAATAAAAAAGCAAGCAAGTTTTTAAAAGGTTCATCAGCATTTTCAATCAAAAGTTTTACTTCATCAGGCGTAAAAGGCTTCATTAATCTTTTAGGTTTATGAGCGGGCAGTTTTATATTTTCAGCAGGATTTTTTTCGATATGCTCATACTCTATTGCAATATCCAAAATCCCTTTAAGCACTCCTATTAGCATACGCATTCGTTTAGGTGTAATTTCTAACAGTTTTTTATCTATCCATTCCCTTATGTCCGCTCGACTTATTTTATCAACTCTTGTGTTTTTACCGAAAACAGGGTATAATTGATTTACTACTATATTGTAAGTTTCCTGATAAGTTTTAAGGCTTTCTTTTTGCCTTAAATATATACTTGCGTAGTAATCAAATTTTTTAGGTGTTTTTATTCCAACTTCTCCTGATTTCAGTTTTAAAAGCAGCTGCGGAATGACTTCTGTTTGCACTAATTTACGATTTTTCGGAGTATCGGGCAGTCTTGTAGACTTTTGCTTTATTTTCCCGTCTAAAAAATATTGAATATAAAGTTTCCCGTTTCGGTTAAACATAGATATATTATAATTTTCAAACATCTCGGCTCCTTTTTTTGAGCCAGTGGACTTTAGCGGCTCTTTATTATAGCAAAAAAATTAAGAGAGGATATTGTTTAGGACCTCTTTAGCGGTGTCGCTTATTTGCATTTGACCTAATGCCCATTTTTCCATTTCCGAAACTATCCAGAGAGGATGTTTTTTACCTTGCGGGATAGTGTAGTGAATGCCTTTTTTAAAAATCACATCTTTATTATCTTTTAAAAAATCCCGGCTTATTCCGAGATAATTAGCCATTTTGCCTGTTGGTAGGGTTAGGGGTTTCATAACAAATCCTTTGAACAGAAAATTATTTATGTTAAGTAAATTTAATTAAAACAAATGAAAAAAATTAAAAGAGGGGATTAGTTTTTGAGGTATTTTTCTTTTAGTTTAAGTGCTTCTTCTTTTGGCATGTTTTTTAGGATGGTAAATAGATTTTTTCTCCAGCCTTTTGAGTTTTTCCAATCGACAAGTGTTGTTTGTGGAATATTAAAAATTTCTTTAATCTCTTTGTAGGTCATTTATTTTTTCCTCTAAATTATTTATTTTCTTCTCTAATCGTGAAATTTGAAAAGTTAATATTAAAATCAATATTGCAGGTAACCAATTATCAAGAAAATCTATTATTTGCATTTTTTTGCTCCTTGTGTTATAATAGCCGATAAGGAGCGGGGAGTTACCCCGCTATCTCCTTTATTATCTTGACTATCAGGTAAATGATAGCCAAGATTTTTTGGAGATTTGAGAGTAACTTCTCCATTATATCTCCTTATCGGCTGTTTTGTCCCTTTTTTGGGACATTGATATTATAACGAAAATCGGTAATAAAATCAAGGAAAAGAAGAGTTAAAAAGCATTGTTAACCCCTTATTTTCGGTATTTTTGTTAGTCCGATTTGGTAGTATTCGTCGGTTTCTTTGATGTGTTTTAGATTATGCTCTATTTCTATTTTCATAGCTTGGTAGTATGTGTCGAACATTTTTTCTAGAACCGATATTTCTTGGGAGAAAATTTTCGGGATTTGTGATATAATTTGAGCGTTTTGGTGTTTGAGGTTTTTTATCTTAAACTCTAAATTTTTAATCTTGCTTTGTTTTTCGGCTAATTCGTTTTCAAGGGCTTTGATTTGCCCTTGATAGCCTCTGACGATGTCGCTTCTTTTGATTAGTTCGGTTATTAGTTTTTCGTCATATTCTCCGAGTAGGTTTGGTTGTAGTCTTAATTGAATGTTGCCTTGTTTTATTTCTTTTAGAAGTTTTGCGACTGCTTTTCTGTATTTTTTAGCTCTATCACTCTTAATGAAAAATCCAA
>NZ_JBMXVQ010000100.1:0-3563 GCF_053999135.1 Caminibacter sp. | reverse complement strand
AATAACCCTCATATCATAATCAACCCTAAAGCTCCAAAGGTCTTTTAGATTTCCCGACAATTTATGGGTTTTTAATTCTCTATCAAAAGGATTGTTTATAAATTTTTCTACCTTATCCCAAAACAACCCTTCTAAATGCGCATTGTTTTTAATCTTTTTCTTAAATGCCCTTTTAAATGATTGGCTAAAGGATATTTCCATCATTCTTGCTCAAGCATATCTTTTAATTCTTTTATATCAGAATAAAATTGCAGTTTTCCTTTTTTTAATTCACTCAAACTTTTTTTATAGTGCGCTTCAATCTCGTTTCTTCTTTCTTCTATAATGTATTTTTCGATAAGTGTTTTTAGCTCTTCTTTTTCACTTAACGGTAAACTCTTAATGTTTTCTATAAGTGCGTCGTATCTTTCAGTATCCATTTCCTTTCCTCCGTTTTATAGGTTATCTATTTATATAAATCGTTTCTATCAAATTCTTTTATCCCCAAAGCCTTTTTGGCTTCTTCTTTAGTAAGCGATGGTGAATCTTTTGCTTCTTCCATTGCTTTTAAAAGCCCGTAATCCTCAAGCTCTTCAATTATTTCTTGCCATAGCTTTTTTGGAATAATCACTTTTTCGCCATCTTCGGTAAACTCTATCTTTTCTGCCAAGTTACTCATAGCTACTCCTTCCCAAATTCAACTTTTACAACCTTTTTGCTCAACATTGTTTCCAAGCCTCTAACTGCTTCCCTTTTTGTGTCTGGTGCTAAATGCGAATAGCGTTCAGTCATTGCTAAAGTTTTGTGTCCCATAAGCTCTTTAATTGTATAAATAGGCGTGCCTTGCATTGCTAACCAAGAAGCGAATGTGTGCCTTAATGTGTGGAATACAACCTTATCTCTTTTATCGGTTATGCCTTTATTCAATCCAAGTTTATCAACAACCCTAAAGAATGTTTTAGATGCGCTTTGAATTTTCCCACCGTTGGTATCCTTAAAAATTAACTCGTTAGGCTCTCCCTGTTTGCTTGATAACATATCCGCAATATCTTCAGTCATATAGGCAACTCTATCTTCTCCGTTTTTCGTGTCTCTAACGTGAATAATGCCGTTAGCAAAGTCTAAATCTCCAAACTTAAGGTTAAAAACTTCTCCCGCCCTCATCCCTGTTCTTAAGGATAATAGACTTATCTCATACCATTGCTTACTATGCTTTTTTAATTCATTTAATAAGGCTTGCGCCTCTTCTGGCGTCAGGTGTCGTATACGCCTATTACTCACTCTTGGTGCTTTCACTTTTGTTACAGGATTAACGCCTGTGTATATTCCCCAATCAACCGCTTTATTAAACGTCTGACGTATAACTGCTAAAGCGTATTGAATAGTGCGTGGCGATTTCCCAGCTTCTGTCATCGTTTTTTTAATCTTTTCAATGTCGAAGGGTGATATGTTTTTTAAAGGCTTCTTGCCAATAACAGGTAATATCCAAATACGCAAAAAACTCTCTTCATTTCTATAAGTCTTTTTACTTTGTGCCTGTGGTAGGTATTTATTTTTTACATAATCTTCATATTTAACATTTTCTTTGGCTTGCTTTTTGCGGTCGTAATATTCTCCACCCTCAAGCTCTGCTTTGATTTTTGCCTCTATTTTCCTCGCAAGTTCTAATGAATTGTGAATGGTCTTGGTTACGGTCTTACCATTATGTTTTACAATAACTTTATATCTTTTGTTCTGTTTGGGTAGTGGCTTGCCACACTTCTTACAAACCTTGCTTTTTATGTTTTGGTCGCTTTTACAATTTGGACATCGAATATAGATTGACATATTACACCAACCTTTTTTGGGTTTTAAGGGGTAACCATAGGGTAACTTTACTCCTACTTTTCTATAAAACCCAAGTAAACTTAATAACACTTGTAATCATTATAGAGACGCCAAATATCTATGTCAAGTAAAATAAATAAAATTTAAGAAAAACCCTAAAATACCGATTCGTAATCAGCAGGTCGTAGGTTCGAATCCTATCGCTGGCTCCACTTTAAAGCTTACTTTTAAGCCAATCTTGGTAAAACCTAAGGTTGGCTTTTTCTTTTTTACTAAACAAAATAGCACCTTTAAATTAAAGCGCTAATTTTAAACTGCATTGTAAATTATTTTTACTATTTTTCAAGTTTACACAAGTTTTATTAAAGAAAATTAAAAAACACTTCATTTTTTTTCGAAAAAATATTATTATAACAGCTACATAATAATGACAGGGAGGATGCTAATGAAAGCAGTGATATGTGATGGCTTTGGTGGAATTGATGTTTTAAAGGTTGTAGACGTAGACATTCCAAAACCTAAACCCGACCAGGTTTTAATTAAGGTAGCAGCAACGACGATAAACAGACCCGATTTAGTCCAAAGAGAAGGAAAATACCCGCCACCACCTGGAGAATCCGAGATTCTTGGGCTTGAGGTTTCAGGTATCATAGAAGAAGTGGGAAGCGAAGTAAAAAACTGGAAGAAAGGCGACAAGGTTATGGCTTTGGTCGGCGGTGGAGGATACGCTGAGTATGCGATAGCTTACGAAAACCACTTAATACCAATGCCTGAAACTATGAGTTTTGAAGAAGCGGCATGTGCTTGCGAATCATATATAACGGCGTTTTTAAACGTTTTTATGTTGGGTGAATTAAAAGATAACAACTACGCTATATTTCACGGAGGCGGTGGCGGCGTTAATACTGCAGCCATACAGATAACAAGAGCAATAACAAAAGATGTAAAAATAGCTGTAACGGTAGCGCCGGAAAAACTTGAAAAAGTTAAAGAATTGGGCGTAGATTTACTCATAAACTACAAAGAAAACCCTGATTTTTCACCTTTAATAAAAGAGTTTACCAATAAACACGGAGCTGATGTTATATTAGACCATATAGGCGCAAAATACTTAGACCCGAATATAAAATCTTTAGCCTATGCCGGAAGATTGGTGATTATAGGCGTAACAAGTGGCATTAAAGCAGAGCTTAATTTGGGTTTAGTTATGGTTAAAAGACATAAAATTATAGGCTCAGTCCTACGTTCAAGACCTATAAACGAAAAAGGAGAAATTATAAAAGCCTTTACAGAAAGAGTTGTTCCAAAGTTTGCGGACAGAACGATAGTTCCAATTATTCATACCGTTTTACCCATTGAACAAGTAAAAGAAGCGCATCAGTTAATGGAAGAAGACAAACATTTTGGAAAAATCGTTCTAAAAATAGCAGATTTATAAAAGCGTGGGGGTTTTATCCCCTGCTTTTTTGATTTTTGATTTGTGCAGGCCTACAATAAAAGCAAAGAGGAGTAAAAAATGACCAAACTCCCAATAGGTGAATCATCATTTGAAAAGATAAGAAAAAAGGATTTTACCTACGTAGATAAAACGAGAATATTATACGACTTAATCACAAACGGAGAGTTTTACTTCCTTTCCCGCCCTAGGCGATTTGGCAAATCGCTCTTAATATCAACCCTAAAACATATCTTTCTTGCAAACAAAGAGCTATTCAAAGGGCTTTGGATATATGATTCGGATTATGAATGGGAAAAGC
>NZ_JBMXVQ010000099.1:0-6519 GCF_053999135.1 Caminibacter sp. | reverse complement strand
CATCCCGTTATAAAAACCAATATCAAACCCAAAACCAATTTTTTCATCTACTCTCCTTTAACATTCAAAACAGCGCATTTTTGGAGAGCGTATATGTTTTTATCGCTTTTTTTAATATTAAAAATTCTGTTAACGCCCGATATATATCTGTTGTCGTCATACAAAACGGCATCAATATTTATTTCGTCAAAATAAGAATTTTCTTTTTCAATCAAATCAACGTTTACAAAAAGAGTATCCGCACCAAAAGGAGCCGTTTTTACATCAACTCCCATATTTACAAATTCATCTCTTAAAAGCTTTAAAAACACTCTCTCAAAAGGCGTCTTAGCATCCGAAACGGCAGGTTCTATATAAATAGATGTATTGTTTATATCTTTTGAAATTTTTCTTGCCATATCTTTAGCGATATATTTCCATTCAGAAGCGTTTTGTATAGTATCTTTATTAAAACCCTGTTTTACAGAAGAAGCACATCCAAGTATCAATAACCCGAAAACAAAAACTATAAAAATTTTTACTCTTGCCATCTAAACTCCTTTAAAAACGTTAAAAACTCATCTTTTGGCATAGGTTTTCCAAAATAATACCCCTGAATATAATCGCAATTATTTTCTTCCAAAAACTTAAGCTGCTCTTTCGTTTCAACCCCTTCTGCTATAATTTTTTTTCCAAGAGAATGCCCCATTGAAATAATGGCTTTTGAAATGGAAACATCTTCCTCATCATCAGGCAAATCTTTTATAAACGCCCTGTCGATTTTTAAAGCGCATATAGGAAGTTTTTTTAGATAAGCCAAAGAAGAATAACCTGTTCCGAAATCGTCTATTTCAAATCTTATTCCAACGGCGTTTAGCTCTTTTATGTTTTTTAACAGTATTTCAAGATTTTCCATCAAAACACTTTCCGTAACTTCCAAAATCACATTTGAAGGGGAAATTGAATATTTTTCTATTAAATCCAAAACTTCCTTATAAAAATTAAGATGAACCTGTTTTGCAGACACGTTTATGGATATGGGGATATTTAATTTTTCTTCTTTTATAAAACTGAAAACCTTATCCATAACCATTGCACCTACTTCTTTAATAAGCCCTCTTTCTTCTAAAATAGGTATAAATTTAAAAGGAGGAACAATTTCACCGTTTTTTATCCACCTAATAAGAGCTTCCGCGCCAAAAACCCTTTTTTCTTTTATATCGACTATAGGTTGATAAAATACGCAAAATTCATCTTCTTTAATAGCCTCCACCAGTTCGCTTTCAAGGTTTAAACTCTCAAGAGTGCTCTGTTGCAGACTTTTTGAAAAAAATTCTATTCCCTTTCCCCTTTTTTTTGCTTCTTTTAAAGCGGCTTCGGCACTTGCGAATAAAACTTCTTTTGTTGTTCCGTCATAAGGAAAAAACGCCGCTCCTATACTTAAAGTTACCAGAAATTTTTTATTTTCTATTTCAAAAATAAACTCAAAATCCTTTAAAACGCTTGTAATCCTGTATATAGCCTCCTCTTTACTTTTAACGTTATATAAAAATAAAGCAAACTCATCTCCCCCCACTCTTGCTAAGATATCTTTGTTTTTTAATATCTTTTTAAGCTCGGAAGATATCTGTGAAAGAACAATATCCCCAGCCCAAAATCCTACAGCTGAATTTATGGTTTTAAAATTGTTTATATCCACAATTGCCAACATCCCCTGCTGGTCTTTTTCTTTAAGAATACTTAATAGCGATTCAAGTTCTTCAAAAAAATATCTTCTGTTTGGAAGAGAGGTCAATACGTCATAATAAGCCAGATAATCGACATCTTCTTTTCTTGAGAGCGTAACTATTCCAAAGCCTATATCATGGGCTATCTGTTTTAAAAGAGTGATTTCATCCTCATCAAATTCCTTACCTTTATAATAAACCACCAATACCGCCGTTATTTCTTTATGGGAAACGACTGCCGAAATAGCGTTTTCTTCTTTAAAAATAGGAATGGTAATTTTATTAAAAAAAGCCTTTTCCTCTTTTTGAAGATTACTCTCTTTTAAATAAGAATGTGTTATAAGTTCTTTTATGTTTTTTTGTTTAAACACCCTGTTTTTTAGAGTCTTAGCAAATGTTTCATTTTCTCCAAACCATGCCACCGGGACTATATTCTCACCCCTTAGCTCTCCTATCCATGCAAAGTCAAAATGTCCTTCTTTAACCAAAATTTCACAGCTTAGGGAAAAAACTTCCTCTTTATTTACGGCTCTTATAATAAGTTCGTTAATTTTGCTTAAAACCTTATAAAGCCTTAAAAGATTTTTTAATTTAAGCTCAAATTCCACTCTGTTTTTTATATTTGAGGCTATAAGTCTTTTATATTTTTTGTTGTTAATTTCGAATTCTTTAATATGCAGTTCTACGGGAATAAGTTCATGGTTTTTTAAATAAACGATTTTATTTTCTATATCCTCAAAAACAAAATCCTTAATATTTTTGCCTATTACATCATTTTTTGAGAGAGAAAGCCATTCAAAAAAAGTCTTATTGGCCTCTTGAATATTTCCCTCTTCATCTATAACAACAACGGCTTCTTTAATGGAATCTAAAACATCTTTAAAATTCCCTACCAAATTTTCTAAAAGCTCTAAAAATTTTTGATAAATCTTATCTTTTTTATCATCTGGAAGAGAAATTTCTTCCAGATGTTTTTTAAATAAAGATTTTATCGTCTCTATTATTTTATTCGTAACCATACTTAAAACTTATTTTTTTCCACGTTTTTAAGCATAGTCTCGGCCATTTGACTTACCTCCTCGGCTACAACGTCAACTTCTTCGACATTTCTTTCCATTAACTGAGTTTTATTGTTAACGTCTTCGACTTTACTTGTGACAGTTGCAATCTCCTCGGTCTGTTTCATAATAGCCTCGCCTATATTCGTAATAGACTGCGTAAGAAGATTAATGTTTGCGTCAATTTCGCTTAAACTTTTTTGAGTTTTTTCGGCAAGTTTTCTAATTTCATCAGAAACTACCGCAAATCCTCTTCCATGTTCCCCGGCCCTTGCCGCTTCTATTGCCGCGTTAAGAGCCAAAAGATTAGTCTGGTCTGCGATTTCCTGAATAACATTTACGACATTTTTAATATCATGAGACTGTTCTACCACGGTTTTTGTCTGATTTGATATTTCAAAAATTTCGTTGTTAAGCTGCTGCATGATACCTGCGACTTCGTTTAATTCCTGGCTTGCTTCTATTGCCGCCTGTTTTAAAGCATCCATTTTCTCTTTTAAAATTCTTGCTTTTTCACTTAAAATTTCTCCGTTTTCTTTATTTGTTCTTAAAATATCCACCATCGTATCAAGCACGTTGTTTATAGCGATTTCAACTTTTCCTATCGCGTTTTGAATTCTTTTTGTAAAATCCCTTTTCATAGCGCTGTCAAGAACCACAACCGTTTTATTGATATCTTCACCCACTATTTTTTCAAGTGCGTCTTGCATTTCGTTAAATATTATTCTCACTTTTTCCAAATCAGGGTTTGCGGCCTGTTCTACAACCCTTCCTTTTAACACTCCTCTTTTCATTTTTTCAACTTCTCTCATAAGCCCCTGAATCATTAACGCGTCCTGTCTTAAGCCTTCTTCTATTTTGGCTATGTTTTGATTAATAACCTTTGCCATAAGACCTATTTCGTCTTCGCTGTCTATTTCTATAAGTTTAGCGCTGCTTGTTTCCCTGTTTAGGAATCTGAAAAATTCAAGAATTCCTTCTTTAAGTTTTTCTGTAGATTCCATTAAATCTTTTGCTATAAAGATTGCAAGAAGTATAACGCCTATTACTATTAAAACGGTTATTACGCTTACCGTAATTAAAAATTTAAGAGTGTCAGAATACTCTTCTTCGGTCATTTTTATAAGTTTTTCAGCAATTCTGTCCGCTATTTTTTTAATGGCGTCTATTCTTTCGCTTGCAAGTTTTATCCATTCTTCTGTAGTAAAATTAATATATGTTTTTGTTTTGCTAAGCTCTTTAAAAGCGTTAATAGCCGGCCGGTCGTTTACTTTTACCACTTTATCAAGCTGTTTTATGGACATATTTTTAGACCACGCTTCCACTACCCTAGGAAGTCCCTGATAGTATTTTGTAAAGACCTCTTTTATTTTATCAAGCTCTTTAGCTTCTCTTTGAGTCACTCCCATAGATTTTATTCTGTCTATAAGCTCAAGAAGCTTGTGATAAGCTTTGTTAACGTTAGCTTCATATTTAGGTTTTCCCCTTAAAACGTAATTTTTAAAATTATGAATAAGCCCACCGTATCCTACTGTTTCTTTCATAGAAGAGACAATTTGCTGTTTTACAGGCAGATTGCCAAAAGTCTCCCTTATTTTCTCAACTTTAGCTTCATATGCGGCTATTTCCCTTGCAATTTCCGGTAAATCTTTTAACAACATTTTTTGAGCGTTAACCACCGAATACCATTCGACTATTATATCGTTTCTTAGTTTTCCGGTGCTTAAAAGATAAGCAAGATACGCCCTTTCTTTTCCGGCATATTCGCTCAACCATAAAACTTCAAAAAATTTATTCACCCCTTCAATAATATTTTGATTAACATTATATTTAAGCAATTCGTCTTTTGATAATAAAAATATCCTGTTAACGTTAGAGAAATATTTAATTTCATCTATAACGTCTATTTGCAGGTTATCTATTTTGTTTCTTATATCGTTCAAATTTTTTAATTCATTAAAAGCTTTTTTATAATCTTTATATATTTGAGCATCAATTTTAGCAATATTGTGATTTTTAATATAGTTTTTAAGCTTTCTTAAAGCAATATCCGTTTTTCTTCGCTGGGCGTCAAGTTCGGCTCTGAATTTCTCACCCCTGTCTGCAATATAAGCCGCTGAAAGCCCTCTTTCTTTTTGAAGCTCAACCAAAAGATTTGGCATATATTCAGCGCTCATAACTAAAACTTTTTTAAAATCTTTACCTTTCTTAAACTGATTGTAAGTATCATAAATAAGATACCCGGCCAATATCACCAAAAACGTAAGCGGCACCCCTACCAGCAGCATTAATTTTTGCCTAATACTCAGCTTTTTTAACATCCCAAATCCTTTTTTTTTATTATTTTAACCAAATTTTGAAAAATTTAATATATAATTCATTAAAAAAAGGGTTAAAAATGTTTAGTAAAAGAATAGAAAAACTCTCCCCCTCACTTACAATAGCGATTTCCCAAAAAGCAAGAGACTTAAAAGCGGCGGGAAGGGATGTTTTGGCATTCAGCGCCGGAGAGCCTGATTTTGACACTCCCGAAATTATAAAAAAAGAAGGTATAAAAGCAATAGAAGAAGGTTTTACAAAATATACGGCGGTTGCCGGAATTCCCGAAGTAATAGAAGCCGTAAGAGTAAAACTAAAAAAAGACAATAACTTAGACTATTCACATGACGAAATTATCGTAAGTAACGGAGCGAAACAAAGTCTTTTTAATATTATGGCTTCTCTTATAGACGAAGGAGACGAAGTTATTATCCCGGCACCTTACTGGGTTACGTATCCGGAAATTGTAAAATACCACGGAGGAGTGCCGGTTAGCATAATGACGGATGAAAGTACGGGATTTAAAATAACTCCTGAGATGTTAAAAAAGGCAATAACTCCAAAAACAAAAATGTTAATTATAACTACTCCTAGCAATCCTACAGGAGCGGTATATACAAAAGAAGAGCTTGAAGCCTTGGCGGATGTGCTTAAAGGAACGGATATATGGGTTGTAAGCGATGAAATGTATGAAAAACTTATTTATGACGGAGAGTTTACGGCAACGGCGAGTATTAATAAAGACATGCTCCGACGAACCATTACGGTAAACGGTCTTAGCAAATCCCACGCAATGACGGGATGGAGATTTGGATAT
Source organism: Caminibacter sp. (assembly GCF_053999135.1). Lineage (NCBI taxonomy): Bacteria > Pseudomonadati > Campylobacterota > Epsilonproteobacteria > Nautiliales > Nautiliaceae > Caminibacter > Caminibacter sp. The sequence continues at coordinate 619 of NZ_JBMXVQ010000099.1, read as the reverse complement.
TGTGCCAGCAAAAATAAAGAACTTGTCAAAAATATGATAAAACTGCAGTCCCAAAGCACGTCAAACGTAAATTCTATAACCCAAAAAGCGGCTATTCCCGCCCTTCTTGGAAAAGCCGATAAAGATGTGGAAAACATGAGAAAAGAATTTCAAAAAAGAAGGGATTATGTTTATGAAGCGTTTAATAAAATCCCGGGGCTCTCGGCTGCAAAACCGGCGGGAGCGTTTTATATTTTCGTAAACCACAAAGAAATTATGCCTAAATCTATGAATTTCGCATTAACGCTTCTTGAAGACAAAGGCGTAGCTGTGGTCCCGGGAATTGGTTTTGGAAGTGAGGGATATTTCAGATTTTCATTCGCAACCGATTTGGAAACCATAAAAGAAGGAATAAAAAGAATAGAAGAATTTATAAAGGCTCTTTAATGATAAGACATGTGGTAATTTTTGAGTATAATACCAATCCCCAAAATAAATCAAACATTTATTTTGGGGAAAAGATAAAATAGTTTCTACTTATTAGTTTTTTTCATTTCCCTAAATACGTATAAAGAGGCTATTACAATAACCCCTCCAAGCAAAACAAGGCTTCCATACGCAACCTCTTTATGGGCTGACT
>NZ_JBMXVQ010000098.1:0-25874 GCF_053999135.1 Caminibacter sp. | reverse complement strand
TACGGGATTTACGTTTGATTTTTCCAAAAAGCCCTGAAGAGTGGTGTTTTTAGTATTTATTTTTTCACTTCCAGGGATAAAATCCCACATTTTATTACCTACTTTTTTTAAAGTGTTTAAGTCATCTATGCTGACTATTTTTATAGTTGCTATTTTTGTTCCGTCGGTATATATATTTGCGTTTTTATCAATGTTGATGTTTTTTACGCTAGGAGGTATTTTTATAGAGTTATTGTTTGTATCAAGCAGTCTGTATCCTTCTTTTGTTACTATATACCCTTCAGAGTCGAGATTAAAATTTCCGGCCCTTGTTATTTTTTCACCCGTTGGAGTTTGTATGGTAAAAAAACTGTTTTTTTGACTCAAAGCAATATCAAGATGGTTTGATGTTTTTTGAATGTTTCCTATTTCGAAATTTGTATACTCTTCAACTATTTGAGGGACTTTGTTTAAATTTCTGTTTATCCATTTTGCGGCTTGTTTGGTTTGATTTTCTATAGGTAAAATATCTCTTTTTTCGTTAAAGATTCTTTCGAAATCACCGATTATAATATCGTCTTGTTTAAAACCGTCCGTATTTACATTTGCGAGGTTGTTTGAAATTACGTTTAGTCTGTTAAACTGTGTAACCATAGCCCCGGTGGCGCCGTAATAACCGTTAATCATAAATTAACCCTTTTGTATTAAAATAATATATAGCTAATAGTGCTTATGCTTTTCAAGCAAAGAGCGTTCCCAAAAAATGTAGTATAATTTCAATTTGGGTTTTGAAATTAATGTTTAAGTAAACGTTAATTTCTGCACCTAAATTTTAAGGAGAAATAATGGCACTTCCAAAAGAGCTTGTAAAATTATTTAAAGACAATAAAAATGGAATAGTTACATATGAGAGTATAGTTAATTTTTTACCTAAAGCGCCTACTAAAAAAGAGACAAAAGAGATTTTAGAACTGGCAAAAGAGAACAATATCAGACTTATGACTGCTGCAGAGGTTGCTAAACTTAAAAACTTAGAAGACGTTGTTAAAAACGAAGAAGAACGTGAAAGAAAAAAAGAAGAGCTTGCAGAGGATATTTTAAAAGACAAAGAGCTTCTTGAATGGAGCCGCTCAGACAGTCCTGTTAGAATGTATTTAAGAGAAATGGGCCATATCCCGCTGCTTGATAAAGACGAAGAGGTTGAGATATTTAGAAGAATTCAGCTTGGAGAAGAGATTATTCTTGATGCTATATGTTCTATACCTTTTTTAATAGATTTAGTGTTAAAATATAAAGAACCCCTTTTAAACAGGGAAAGAAGAGTAAAAGAGCTTTTTAAAAATTTCGTAGATGAAGAGGAAGTGGAGGACGAGGATACAAAAGAAGGTAAAAAAAACAAAAAAATCACCCTTAGAGAAAAAAGAATAAACGAACTTTTCAAAAATCTTGAAAAAGCTAAAAAAGAGTGGGAAAAAGTTATAGACGAATATGATAAAGTTCTTAAAGACACTTCTATGCCGGAAGATGAAAGGCTTCATAAGATATTACAGCTGACTTTCAAAAAGAAAAAAGTAAAAGAGGCTTTAAACGAACTTGGATATACTTCAAAACTTATAAACGAAATAGTTAAAACCGTTGAAACGGCGCTTAAAGGCGATAAGGATTTTGAAAAAGAACTGAAGAAAAAAGAGTATAAACTGCCTTTATTTAACGAGCAGCTAAGAAAACTCCATAAAGATATTTTGAGTAAAATTACAGAACTCAGCAAAGAGGATATTGCGGCTATGGTTCCTGAACATACTATGGTAAACGTATATATGGATATTAAAAAGCTGGTAGAAGCAAAAAAAGCCAGTGAAAATATGTTTGGAATGGACCCTAAAAAGCTTGAAGTAATTTTAGAACAGCTAAAAAGAGGTAAAAAAATCGTAACCGAAGCAAAAGAGAAAATGGCACGCGCCAACCTGAGACTTGTTGTAAGTATAGCTAAAAAATATACCAACAGAGGTCTTCCGTTTCTTGATTTGATTCAAGAAGGAAATATAGGGCTTATGAAAGCCATTGATAAATTCGAATTTGAAAAAGGTTATAAATTTTCAACATACGCCACGTGGTGGATAAGACAGGCAATAAGTAGGGCGATAGCAGACCAGGCAAGAACGGTTAGAATTCCTATTCATATGATTGAAAACATTAACCAGATAAATAAAATCATAAGAAAACACGTTCAGGAAGAAGGAAAAGAACCGACTCTTGAAGTGATTGCAAAAGAGATGAAAATGCCTATTGAAAAAGTAAAACAAATTCTTAAAATATCAAAAGAACCGGTATCCCTTGAAGCTCCCGTGGGTGAGGAAGAGGACGGAAAATTCGGTGATTTTATAGAAGATAAAACTTTTAGTAATCCTTATGAGGAAGTTGTTCAGGAAGATTTGAGAAAACATATTGAAGAAATTCTTGAAAATCTAAACGAACGGGAAAAAGCGGTAATTAAAATGAGGTTCGGTCTTATGCCGGATAAAAGCGAAAGAACGTTAGAAGAGATAGGAAAAGCCCTGAATGTTACAAGAGAGAGGGTTAGACAGATTGAAAGCAGCGCTATTAAAAAGCTAAGACATCCGAATATCGGAAAGCTTCTTAAAAATTATATCGAAGGGTAAAATTGAAAAAGTGGAAACTTATAGAAGAGTTTTTAATTCGTTTTATAAAAGAAGAAATTACTAAAACGGGACTGAATAGAGGCATATGCGGTTTAAGCGGCGGGATTGACAGTGCGGTTGTGGCCGTTCTTGCCAAAAAAGCTTTAGAAAATAATTTTAAAGCTTTTTTGCTGCCAAGCCAGTATTCAAGCGAGTCAAGCATAAAAGACGCAAAAGAACTTTGTGAAAAATTTAAAATAGAATATGAAATTATTTCTATAGCACCTCTTTTAGAAGCATATCCGATTAATGACAGAGTAAGGTTTGGAAATTTCAGCGCCCGTATGAGAATGTCTGTACTTTATGATAAATCCGCAGAACTTGAAGCGCTTGTAATAGGTACTAGCAACAAAAGTGAGTTAATGCTTGGATATGGAACTTTATATGGTGATTTAGCCAGTGCTTTAAATCCGATAGGAGATTTATATAAAACGGAAATTTTTGAATTTGCCAAGTATTTAGGAGTGCCTGAAAGTATAATCAACAAACCGCCAAGTGCCGATTTGTGGGAAGGACAAAGCGATGAGGCGGAACTTGGGTATTCATATGCCCAAATTGACCCGGTATTGGAAGATTTTGTAGATAACAGGGCCACAAAAGAAGAGCTTTTAAAAAAATATAATTCGGATTTGGTTGAATTTGTTTTAAAAAAGATATATCAAAATCAGTTTAAAAGAAAACTTCCTATAATCGCAAAATTGAAAAGCAGAACAATAGGTCATGACTTTTTATACGAAAGAGATATCAGGCTTTAATTTAAAATGGAAAGTGTAAAGTGGAAAATTAAAATATACAATTTTTTTGAAAAGATGTTGTTTTATCCCAATTGGTATCACTGGCCATTTATTATATTTCTTCTTCCTTTTTCTTTTTTGTATATGACGCTGCTTCATTTTAAGTTTCCAAAAAGATTTGAAGATTTAGGTATTCCCGTTATAAGCGTGGGAAATATTATAATTGGAGGCAGCGGTAAAACGCCTTTAAGCATTGAAATTGCTAAATTTTTTAAAAATTATAAGCCTGCGGTTGTTTTAAGAGGATATGGCAGAAAATCAAAAGGTCTTTTGGTTGTAAGCGAACAGGGAAAAATTAAAACTTCCGTTGATTTAAGCGGTGATGAAGCTATGGAAATTGCTGAGAATACAAATGCCACGGTAATAGTCAGCGAAAACAGAAAAGATGGAATTTTAAAAGCGAAAGAGTTTGGATGCGGATTTGTTATTTTGGATGACGGGTTTGATAAACCGTTTAAGAAGTTGAATATAGTAATAGATGAAAAAATAAAAAACCCTTTTTCCCTGCCTGCCGGGGGATATAGATTTCCAAGAATAGCTTTAAAATATGCCGATATGGTTTTGAGGGAAAAAAGAGAGTTTAAAAGAGATGTAACAGTGCCTAAAGGGGATATTTTAATCAGCGGAATATCCAAGCCTTATCGTCTTTTGGATTACTGGAGAGGGGATTATAAATTTTTTCCCGACCATTATGATTATAAATGGGAAGATTTAAAGCCTTATAAAGATAAAATAATAGTAACCACTAAAAAAGATTTTGTAAAACTTAAAAAATTTCCTTTAAATTTAAAAGTTATGGATTTAAAAATAGAAGTAAAAGAAGAGGTTTTAAAACAAATTGAAAAATATTTGATAAAATTTCAAGAAAAAGGCAGATAATGGATATTAAAGAAGTAAAAGAAGAGATAAAAAAAGAAGAAGAGCTGCTTGTCAAAGTGTTTAAACTTGAAAAATTTATAAGAAAGTATAAAAAGCCTTTAATAGGAATAGCGGTTGTAATAGTGGCTGTTTTTATAGGTAACAGCGTTTATAATTATTATAAGACTTCAAAGTTAATAAAGGAAAATAATGCTTTAAACAGGCTTTTGGAAAATCCAAATGATAAAGAAGCATTGAATATAGTCAAGGAAAATAAAAAACTTTATGATTTATATTTAATGCAAAAGGGTGATTATCAAAATATTACCACCAAGGCTTTGGAAGAATTTAAAGCGTATAAACTCGCTATGCAAAAAGGAGATGCAAAATCTCTTGAAGAGTATCTTAACAATCCTAATTATCATATTTTAAAAGACGCTGTAAGAGTTGCGTTAATAAGAATTTATCTTAGTGAAAACAAAAGAGACAAAGCCGTACTTCTTTCAAACGAAATTTCGCCTGATTCCAAGTTTAAAGAGCTTGCTACATATTTACTTCATTACGGGATAGTAAAATGAAAAAGTCATTAATATTTATTTTACCTTTAATTTTATTTTTGGGATGTGCCGATAAAAACGTGTTTAAGCCACAAAAAGTAATTAAAAAAAGACTTTCTTATGAAAAAAAAGATACGGTACTTGTCGATTATACCCATAAAGCGCTGACATTTAAAAAAGAAAAAGGGTTTTTAAATAAAAAAGTGGAATATTTTGACGAAAACGGTACAAGTTTAGGAGAATTTGAAAAGCTTTCCGAAAATTTAGCGGTAAACGGGGATACTCTTTTAGTTCTTGATTCAAAACAAAAAATAAAACTGCCTTATCTTGTTTACAGGGCTTATAAAAAAGACAATTTAATAGCCGTGGTATTTGAAAATAACGCAGAAGGAGTGTATGACCTGGAAAAAAGGAAACTTGTTTTTTATAAAGAAAACGAACCTGTCCTTGCGACTAAATATTTGGGAGTTTCTCCTATTTTTTATAAGGATTTGATTTTGTTTCCTCTTTTAAACGGAAATATTTCGGTTGTGGATGCCAATAACCTCTCTTTTATCAGAAATATTTCTTTAGGAGATAATATTATTAACAATATTATCTTTTTAAAGATAGTAAATCATCAGCTTTTTATAGCTACTCCTAATAAACTTGTGCTTTTTAATCCTAATTTTTTGGTTTCATATGAGGGAGATATCAAACATATATTAACAGACGGAAAAGATTTATATGTTTTTTTCGTAGGAGGAAAAATCATAAGATTTGATTCGGATTTAAAAAAACTAAAAGAAACTAAACTTGATTTTGCCGATTATTTTGCCCCTACCGTATGCAACGGATATATTTATACGGTAACTTCAAACGGATATCTTATTAAAATAGACAGAAATCTTAAAACCCTTGTTTTTAAACCGGGTAAGTTTCAAACGGATGAGCCTTTAAAAATGAAAGGGTGTAAAATTTATAACGATAATAAGGTTTTTATTATTGAGTAAATATTTAGAAGCTTTTTTGGAATATCTTTTAATCAATAAAGGTGTTAGTAAAAATACCTATGACGCATATAAGAGGGATTTAGTTCAGTTTGAAGAATTTTTAAAAAAACCGATTATAGAAGCAAACGCTTCGGATGTTATCTCTTTTTTGTCCCGTATAGATAATAAGCGTTCTTTAAACAGAAAACTGAGCGCCATTAACTCTTTTTTCGATTATGCTTATAAAAGGGATTTTGTTGATGAAAAGTTTAAAATAAAACAGGCTAAAATACCTCAAAACCTTCCTAAATTTTTAACAAAAGAAGAAATTTTAAATTCACTCTCCCATATAAATTATAACTCTTCATGGTTTGAGTTAAGGGATAAAGCGCTAATTTTGTTTTTATATGCCACGGGTCTTAGAATAAGCGAAGCTTTAAATGTTAAACTTAGCGACATTGAAGACGGATGGGTTAGGGTGGAGATGGCAAAAGGAGAAAAGCAAAGACTAGTACCTGTTGCAGAAATAGCTTTAAAAGCTTTAAACGAATATCTTCATAAAAGACCATGTAACAGTGAGTATGTTTTTGTTAATAAGAACTGTAAAAAACTCAGCCGTATAAGCGCTTTTAATATTACGAAAAAATATTTAAACGTCTCTCCCCATGTCCTTAGGCATTCGTTTGCGACTTCTTTGGTTTTAGGAGGAGCGGATTTAAGGGTGGTCCAGGAACTTTTAGGACATGCATCTTTAAATACCACCCAGATTTACACCCATATTCAAAAAGAGAATCTTAAAGATACTGTTTTAAAATATCATCCGCTTGAAGATTTGGAATAATGAAAAATATAATCGATTTACTTCAGAAAAACAGAGTGATTTGTAAAAAGCTTGAAGAGATAAAACTTAATACCAGAAAAAAAATTAAAGCTTATATAGGGGTTAATTTAAAAAATGAATACTGTTTTATTATGGCTTTTGAAAAAAAGAGCAGGTTTTTGACAAAAGACATAGAAACAATAGAAGAAATAATTCCTAAAATTAATTTCAGATATAAAAAAAAGATTTTAATATTAAATTCACCTATATGTTCTAAAGCAAAAGAAGAACTTAAAGAGTGGAGGATTTTGTGGTATTAGCCGATATAGGAAACACAAATATTCATATTTGGGAAGAGGGCAGGATTTATAATTTAAAATCCCCTAAAAAATTTAAAGACGAAGTTTTTTTTATAAGCGTTAATGATAATAAGGAAAAAGAGTTTAAAAAGTTAAATCCTAAAGCCGTTAATTTGAGAGACAAAGTTATTTTTGATACTTCTTATACGGGAATAGGCATTGACAGGATAATGGCCTGTAAAGCCGTAGGAGACGGCGTTGTTGTAGATGCAGGAAGTGCCGTTACGATTGATATTATGCAAAACGGCATTCATTTAGGCGGTGTTATCATGCCGGGAATTGCCGCTTTTAGGGATGCTTTTGGTAGAATTTCAGAAAAGTTAAATATTGATTTTTGTGAAGTGGACTTTAGAAAACTTCCTCAAAATACTCAAGAGGCGGTATCTTTTGGGAGTATAGGGGCAATTGTTTTAATGATTGAGAAATTAAAAAAAGATAAAAAAGTTTATTTTACCGGTGGAGATGGGAAATTCTTAAGCAGATTTATAGACGGTGTTTATATAAAAGATTTGGTATTTAGAGGTATGATAAAGACGATAAAGGAAGATTTATGACAATAGCGTTACCTAAAGGAAGAATAGCAAAAGAAGTTTTGGATATTTTTAAAAAGATTTTTAATGAGGATTTTGAGTTTGAAAACAGAAAACTTATTTTAAAAAAAGCGGGTTTTACTTTTTTGAATGTCAGAAACTGGGATGTTGCGGTATATGTTCAAAAGCAGGCGGCTGATATAGGGGTTGTGGGATATGACGTTATAACCGAACTTAAAAGCGATGTTTTGGAACTGATGGATTTGGGACTTGGAAAATGCAGGGTAAGTGTAGGCGGAATTAAGGGAGATGAGAGTTATAAGCATAAAACGGAAATAAAGGTTGCTAGTAAACTTGCAAATATAGCTAAAGATTATTTCAGTAAAAAAGGAATCCCTGCAGAGGTTATAAAACTTAACGGTTCGATTGAACTAGCTCCACTTGTAGGTCTTAGCGACGTTATTGTCGACATAGTCGAAACAGGTAGCACTTTAAGAGAAAACGGGCTTGAAGAAAAAGAGGTCATTTTACACTCTTCTGCCAGACTTATTGCCAATAAAAACTCTTTTTTAACTAAAAAGCCTCAAATACTGGAGCTTGTGGAAAAAATAAAGGAAGTTCATGGGGCTTGAGTTATACGCAAAAGTTGAAGAGCTTTTTTTGGATAAAGAAGCGGCTTATATGTTGTGGTATAAGTTTATCGAGGTGTTAAAAGAATTAAAAGTAAAAAATTTTTTAGATATAGGATGCGGCAGCGGGGAGTTTTGTGTGATTGCCCAAAAAGAGGGATTTGAGGTTGAAGGTATAGATTTGAGTAAAAATCAGGTAAAAAAGGCTCTTAAAAAGGGTTGCAAGTGTTACGATAAAGATATTTGTGAATTTAATAAAACATTTCAAAGCGCAACAGCCGTGTTTGACGTGATTAATTATATGGACCAAAACGGGCTTAAAAAGTTTTTTGAATGTGTAAAAGAAAGAATAGAAAAATATTTTGTTTTTGATATAAATACCCTTTATGCCATGGAGGAGCTGGCAATCGGTACTCTTAAAGCCGAAGATAAAAACAGATTTTCCGTTCTTTACAGCGAATTTGAAAATAATAAACTTATTACGGAAATTACGCTGTTTGAAAAAAAAGATAAAAAGTGTTATGAAAAGCATCAAAAAAGTATTATTCAATACTATCACTCAATAGAAGATATAGAAAAAATAAGCGGAATGAAATTAAAAGAGATTATTCCCATCTCTCTTTATGGAAGTGAAGAGGCGGAAAAACTTATAATAGTTATGGAAAAGTTATCTTGAAGGTTTAAAGTTTTCCTTGCTTACACAAAAGTCGGTTACGAAACATTTTTCGCATTTTGGGTTTTTAGCCGTACATATGTATCTTCCAAACAGTACAAAAGCCTGATGAAGTTCGTTCAAATCGGTTTTAAAAGCCTCTGTTAAATCTTTTTCGGTTTCTTCTACGGTTTTGGCATCTGTAATACCCAGCCTGTGTGAAACTCTAAATACATGAGTATCTACGGCCATTCTGTTTTGACCTTCCATTTCTATTAAAAATACGTTTGCCGTTTTGTTTCCGACTCCTGGAAGTTTTATAAGTTCTTTATGGTCCCTTGGTATTTTACCGCCATGTTTTTCTTTTACCATTTTTGCCATGGCTACAAGGTTTTTGGCTTTGTTGTTAAAAAAGTTGCAGGATTTGATAATTTCTTTTACGTCTTCCACTTCTGCGCATGCCAAACTTTCTATATCGGGATATTTTTTAAAAAGTTCGGGAGTTACCATATTTACTCTTTTATCCGTACATTGAGCGGATAAAATTATTGCAACTAAAAGCTCATAATCATTATGATAGTTAAGTTCGGTTTTAGAACCTTTATAATGCTCTAAAAATCTTTTTTTTATCTCTTCAAGTTCTTCAGGCGTTCTTAATACCATTTTTTCCCTTTTTTTAATTTTTTGTCTCTTAAAATGCTATAATAACAAATATTTTAGCAAAGGAGATGTATGGCTGGACATAATAAGTGGTCTAAAGTAAAACATATAAAAGCAAAAGAAGACGCTAAAAAATCAAAAATTTTCACAAAACACGTAAGAGCCATTATGACGGCTGCAAGACAGGGGGGCGGTAATCCCGACAATAACCCGGCTCTTCGTCTTGCAATTGACAGGGCAAAAGCCGATTCTATGCCTATGAGCAATATTCAAAGAGCTATAGATAAAGCTACCGGCAATCTTGACGGAGTTGTGTTAAGCGAAGTAACATACGAAGGCTATGGACCTGGCGGAGTCGCTATTATGGTTGAATGTTTAACTGATAACAAAAACAGAACGGTAGCGGAAATAAGACACGCTTTTAAAAAAGCGGGAGGAAGCCTTGGTACCAGCGGAAGCGTTGCTTGGATGTTTGAAAAAAAAGGTGTTATCGTAGTAAACAGAAGCGATAAAGACGAGCAGGTTATGGAAAGCGCTATAGAAGCGGGAGCCGAAGATATAAAAGAACTTGACGAAGTATTGGTTATAGAATCTTCTCCTGAAGATTTTAATGCCGTTTTAGAAGCGGTTAATGCTATCGATGGTATAGAAATTCTTGAAAGTAACGTTCAGCTCGTTGCCATTAACGAGAGTGAGGTAGATGATGAAACCGCTGAAAAAGTGGAAAGGCTTATAGAAGTTTTAGAAGATATAGATGATGTTCAAAACGTTATCCATAATATGGCATAATTAACTTTAAGTTTATAAATACACTTTATAATATAAAAAATTAAGGAGATACAATGAAAAAAATTATAATAGGTAGTTTAGTTACGGCTGGAGCGCTTTTTGCGTTTCCTGGAATGATGGGCGGACAGATGAAAGGCAATGCGGGAATGCTCGGTCAGCCTATGAAGGGATTGACGGATAATACGGTACTTGCAACGGTTGACGGTAAAAAAATTACGGTAAAAGAAATTAACTATTATCTTCAGGGAATAACCGGAGATAACAGAATCAGACTTCAAGACCTTCCGGCAAAACACGTAAGTCAGTTTGTAAAACAGTATGTTGAAACGCTTGAAATTTACAAAAAAGCAAAATCAATCGAAAATACGCCTCAGTTTAAAGCTGCAAAAATGAAACTTGCCGTTGATATGTGGCTTAAAAACAGACTTAATCAAATTAAAGTAAGCGATGCGGAAGCTAAGAAATTTTATGAAGAAAACAAAGATATCTACTTTAAAACCACTCCTCAGGTAAAAGCTAGACATATTCTGGTAAAAGATGAAAAAACTGCTGAAAAACTGATTAACGAATTAAAAGGTTTAAAAGGAAAAGCTCTTGAAGAAAAATTTGCAGAGCTTGCTAAAAAATATTCAATCGGACCTAGTAAAGTTCAGGGCGGGGAACTTGGATGGTTTGACCCTAAACAGATGGTGCCTGCATTTGCAGAAGCCGTTAAAAATATGAAACCTGGAGAAATGACTTTAAAACCTGTAAAAACAAGATTCGGTTATCATATTATTTTAGTTGAAGGTAAAAAAGATAACAATTATATGCCGTTTGAGCAGGTAAAACCTCAGATAATAGAATATTTAAAAAGAGTTAAGTTACAAAAAGAACTTCAAAAGATTAAAAACTCTTCAAAAGTCAGCTATTCTATTCCTAAAAATTAAGGAGGAGAGATATGGGTATTATGGACTTGGTTAAACCGGGAGTTTTAACAGGAAGTGAAGCGGCAAAAGTTTTGGATTACGCAAAAGAACATGGGTTTGCCCTTCCGGCTATTAACGTTGTGGGAACAAATTCCGTAAATGCTGTTATGGAAGCCGCTCGTGATGTTAATATGCCTGTTATTATTCAGTTTAGTAACGGAGGAGCTCATTTTTGGGCGGGAAAAGGTCTTGATAACGAAGGGCAAAAAGCTGCGATTTTAGGTGCTATTGCAGGAGCTAAACATGTTCATACCCTGGCTGAAGCGTATGGAATTCCCGTAATACTTCACACAGACCATGCTGCAAGAAAACTGCTTCCTTGGATTGACGGTCTTATTGAGGCAAATGCAAAACATAAAGAAAAATACGGAAGACCTCTGTTTAGTTCTCATATGCTTGATTTGAGCGAAGAACCTCTTGAGCAAAACGTGCAGACATGTAAAGAGTACTTAAAAAAACTAAGCGCGCTTGACATTATGCTTGAAATAGAACTCGGTGTAACCGGAGGTGAAGAAGACGGTGTCGATAATACAGGAATTGATAATTCAAGACTTTATACTCAGCCTGAAGATGTTGCATATGCTTATAAAGAACTTAGCGAAGTTAGCGATTTATTTATGATTGCCGCAAGTTTCGGTAATGTTCATGGAGTATATAAACCTGGAAAAGTTAAACTTGAACCTGTTATTCTTAAAAATTCTCAGGAATACGTAAGAGAAAAATTCGGGCTAAAAGATGAAAAACCAATTAGATTCGTATTTCACGGAGGAAGCGGAAGTGAGCTTAGCAAAATTCACGAAGCAATTGATTACGGTGTTGTTAAAATGAATATCGATACGGATACTCAGTGGGCTTTTTGGAGCGGTGTAAAAGCTTATATTCAAAAATATTGGGATTATTTACAAAGTCAGATTGGAAATCCTGAAGGCGAAGATAAACCTAACAAAAAATACTATGACCCTAGAAAATGGTTAAGAGAGGGTGAAAAATCTATGAAAGAAAGGGTTATTAAGGCTTATAAAGATTTAAGAGCTATTTAATGCTCTCTTCTCCCATTACTCCTTTTATCTTTAAACAAAACTTCTATCATATAAAAAGAGATGATTTGTTAAAACCTTTTGAAGGTAATAAAGCCAGAAAATTTTATTATTTTTTAAAACGAGATTTTCCTGAAATAAAAAGAGTGATATCTTTTGGGTCAAATCAGTCAAACGCTATGTATTCTTTAAGTAAGCTGTGTAAAATTAAAGGGTGGGAATTTATTTATTATACCAATCATATACCTTCTTTTTTAAAACAAAATCCTCACGGAAATTATTTTGAAGCGTTAAAAAACGGTATTAAAATAGTAGAGAGTGATTTAAGAGGAGATAAGTTAAGAGAGTTTGTTTTAGGGTTAAAAGATAAAAATACGTTGATTATAGAAGAAGGCGGCAGAATAAAAGAGAGCGAAGAGGGGATAAAAATTTTGGCGGATGAAATAAATGAATACTGTATAAAACATAACTTAAAAGTATTTTTACCAAGCGGTACCGGCACTACGGCTTATTTTCTCTCAAAACATTTGGATGTCGAGGTTATTACTGTTCCGTGCGTGGGGGATAGTGAATATCTCAAAAAGCAGTGGAGTTTTTTAGGGGGAGGTAAAATACCTGCTATTGTAGAGCCTAAAAGAAAATATTATTTCGGTAAACTTTATAAAAATTTATATGATGTATGGCTTGAACTTAAAAATGCGGGAATTGAGTTTGATTTGCTTTATGATGCTATAGGATGGGAAACTCTTCTTTATCATAATCTTCAAAATATTCTTTATATTCATCAGGGCGGTGTTTTAGGAAATATTTCCATGGTAAAAAGGTATAAAAGAAAATTCGGATATTAAATTTTTTTTAAAAATGTAAAATTTTGGAGCAATGTTCATAATTTTTTCTTATATTAATTGTAAATGAATATTCATTTTGGTATTATTTTAATATAAAGCAAAAGGAGAGGTTATGGGAGCCCTTGTTACTTTAAATATCGTTTTGCCATGGATTGCCGCTTTGATTATATATCTGGCGAAAAAAGATGTTGTTACCAACGTCCTTACGTTTTTGATGTTGCCATTGTTAAGTATTATTGCATATTTGGCGTATATTCAGCCGCATCCCGTGCTTATTGAAACGCCTAAATGGGTGGATTTGCTGATTACGGTGTATGATTTTGGATTACTTGCTTATTTCTTTTATCAGGGGATTGTAAGAAAAAATTCCTTAATTGCCATTTTGGCTTCTATTCAGCTTATTTTTTTGGTTATTGTTTTATTAATGATGAATCATTCGTTAACTCCTAACCTTTATATTGACGATGTTACTTTAATGTTTTATCTGATTGTTGCTATAGTAGGTGTGCCTATTGCGATTTTTGCTACAAAATATATGGATTATGGAGAAAAAGGAAAGCATTCTTTTGTGGCTATTGTCGTCTGGTTTTTAGGTGTTATGAATTTTGCTGTGAGTGTAAACAATATAGAGTGGTTTTTTGCTCTTTTTGAAACAACTACTCTTGCAAGTTATATTATGATAGGATTTAGAGGAGATAAGGAAGCTGTTAATAATTCAAATCTGGCGTTATGGATGAATCAGATAGGTGGAATTGCTATTTTATTGGCTTTAATGGTATTTATAAAAATAAACGGTGTTTATCATTTTACGGACCTTTTAAAAAATCCTTCTCTAATTTCTATGGCGGCTCTTGGATTTTTATCTCTTAGCGCCCTTGTTAAAGGGGCTCAAATGCCGTTTCATAAATGGCTTTTAGGAGCTATGGTCGCACCTACTCCTGTTAGTGCTATTTTACATTCGGCCACAATGGTAAAAATAGCTCCATATCTTATTTTAAGAATTTCTCCGATTATAAAAGGAACTTTACTTGCAAAACTTTTAATAATTACAACCGGTTATGTTTTTGTTGTTGCTGCGGTTATTGCGTTAACTCAGGATAATTTCAAAAAAATCCTTGCATATTCGACTATTTCCCTTTTAGGGCTTATGATGTTGGGAGCCGCTGTAGGAACGCCCGTTGCTGTAACTGCAAGCTTGGTTTTAATTATTTTCCATGCGTTTGCCAAAGGGTTTTTATTTGTGGAAGCGGGTGTTTTGGAAAAAGTGTTCCATGTTAAGTATATAAATCAGATGAGAAGACTTATCGAAAGAGCGCCTCTTACTCTTATGTTTATATTTTTCGGATTTTTAAATATGACGTTTGTGCCTTTTGGTACATTTATCGGTAAATGGATGATGATAGAAGAGGTTAGCAACTTTTTGCAACATGGAAGTTATATATTGCTTATTATTTATGTCGGTGCTGGAAGTGCTTTTTTAAGTATTTTGTATATGAAAGTTTTGGGAATCAGCGTAAGAAAAGCTCATGGAATTGAAAAAATTAATTTTGTGAAATTACCTGCTACATTTAATTTCGTATCTGTATGGTATTACGTATGGCTTTTGACAATGACTATTTTTATAGCTCCTTTTATTGCCGATTTTGTGGTACCTATAGCAGCTTCTATAGCCGGAAAGGCTGATATTTATGCCACAGGACTTACTCTTCATATGTATAATTCGACACTGTATTTTTGGCAGATTTTAGGGGCTTTAATTCTTATTTTCTTAATTCACGCATTGCCTTATTTTGTAAAATTTAAAGCGGATGTCGTTCATCCTTATAACTGCGGTGAAGTTTTTCCAAGGCATATGGAGACATGGAATTTTGAATGTATTGCCAGATATGAGGGATATTTTGTAGCATTTAGTATAGCTTTATTTATTATGGTTGTAGTTCTTGGAGGAGGTTTATTATGATAAATGTAATTTTGACTGTTTTAGCCCCTTTGATTGGAGGAGTTGTTTATGGAATTGAGAGGGTTGTAAAAGCTAGAATGCAAAAAAGAGTAGGGCCTCCGCTTCTTCAGCCGTTTTATGATTTTTTTAAGCTTATGGATAAAAGACCTATTATGATTCACTCTTTACATGCTCTTATGGGAATTATGTATTTTATAGCCGAGTGGTTTGCATTAGCCGTTTTACTGCTTGGAAACGACCTTTTAATAGCGGTCTTTTTTCATGTAATAGCGGTTCTTGCGTTGGTAATAGGGGCTAGCAGTGTCAGAAGTCCGTATTCGGTGCTTGGGGCGTTAAGGGAACTTATGCATATGATAAGTTATGAGCCTTTAATGGTTTTAATGGTGGTGGCTTTATATTTAGTTGTGGGAAGTTTTGATATTAGAGATGTTTTAAATTATGAAGGTTATCCTATATTGGAAATTCCTCTAGTTTTTTTTGCATTTTTGCTTACCATTCCTATGATGCTTCAAAAATCTCCTTTTGATGTGGCCGAGGCTCATCAGGAGATTATAGGCGGACCTGAAATAGAATACAGCGGGCCTTTTTACGAAGCTCTTTATACCGGTAAATGGATTGAATATATTTATGTGTTTACATTTGTATTTTTATTTGGAGGAAGTCATTACTGGCTTGGTATTTTACTTGCAGTTTTATCGTTTTTATTTATAAACCTGCTTGATAATTCAAGCGCTAGACTTGATTTTAGAACAATGGTTAAATTTGCATGGAGTGTATTAATACCTATGGCGGCGTTAAACGTTATTTTATTAGCGCTGTGGCAGTAAGGAGAGGTTATGGGATTTTTTAGTAAATTTAGAAAGAAATCGCCTTGGATTTTACATTATAACACAGGCGGGTGTAACGGGTGCGATATTGAAATACTCTCAGCCCTTGCCCCGAGATACGATATTGAAAGATTCGGGATGTTAAACAGGGGAAATCCTAAACAAGCGGATATTTTATTGGTAACGGGGCCGGTTACAAAAAACTGTAAGGATGTTTTAAGAAGGCTATATCTTGAAATGGCTGAGCCTAAAGTGGTGGTGGCTATGGGAGCGTGTGCACATGGTGGCGGAATTTTTAGAAACTTTTATCATGTTGAAAACGGGGTAAACAATATTATTCCCGTAGATGTCTGGATTCCTGGATGTGCCCCGAGAGTTGAGGCTTTAATTGACGGCATGGTTGAGGCTGTTGAAATTTGGGAGAAAAAATCGAAAGAAAAAGAGTTTTTAAAAGACCATGAAAACGTAATTAAAACATTAGGAGTCGAAGATGATGGTTAATCCCGATATGCAAATAGAAGAGGTTACGCTGGAAAATGTGGTAGAAAAGATTAAAGACTTTTATGATGAAAACGAATGGAATTTTATTACCGTAAACGCTACCGACCTTGGAGGAGAGCTTCAGATTGACTGGCTTTTTTCAAAATATAAAGCTAAAAACATTATAAAAATATTTAGGGCAAACGGTGTCTCTTATGATGCTTTTATTCCCTCTGTCGTTCCTGTTATTCCAAGTGCCTGGCTTGCTGAGTGGGAGTTAGCGGACCTTTTTGGGCTTGAGGTTGAAAATGCGGCAACCGGGGTATTTATCGCACCTGACGGTCCAAAAGCGCCGCTTAGAGCCGATACGAAACTATAAGGAGATATAATGGGAAAAATAGTAGTGCCTTTTGGGTCTCAGCATGTAGCTTTACCTGAGCCTATAAGTTTTTTGTTTGATACGGAAAACGAAATTATTACAAAAGTGGAAGCTCATATCGGATATGTTCACAGGGGTATTGAAAAAGCGGCGATTACCAGATTTGAATACAATCAGCTTCCTTATTTAACGGCAAGAGTGTGCGGACTATGTTCAATTACACACGCGGGAGCTGTTGTTCACGGAATTGAAAAACTTATGGGAATTGAGGTAAATAAAAGAATAGACTATTTAAGAATGCTGGTAGTAGAACTTGACAGGATTCATTCTCATCTTTTGGCAAACGGGCATGTGGCCGAAGTTGTGGGGTATGAAAATCTTTTTATGCAGACGTTTAGAATTAGGGAAGATGTAATGGATGTTCTTGAAAGAATTACGGGTAACAGGGTTCAGTACGATTATCAGACCATAGGCGGTGTTGCCAGGGATATTGACCTTGAAACCGTGGAATTTGCAAAGGAAAAATTAAAAAAATTAAAAGACAATGTTTTAAAAGTAATGGAATTTCACGATAGTGATTATACTTTTGGTCTTAAAACAAAAGGTATTGGCGTAATAAGTAAAGAAATGGCTGCAAAATACAATACCGCAGGTCCTGTGGCAAGGGCTAGTGGGCTTGATACTGATGTAAGAAGCGAATATGATTATCTGCCTTTTGAAGAGGTGGGATATAAAATGCAGTTAAGAAGTGAGGGAGATGTTTGGGCCAGAAATATGGTGAGATTCGATGAGGTGTTAAATTCAATCGAAATGTGTGAGAATATTTTGGATAATATTCCAGAGGGCGAACATCAGGTAAAAGTAAAAGGAAGACCCGATGGGGAGGTTGTAGTAAGGGTTGAAGCTCCAAGGGGAGAGTGTTTTTATTATTTAAAAGCTTCTAAAAAGAAAGTAATGGATAGAGTTAGAATCAGAGTGCCGACATATGCAAACATTCCTATTTTAAAAGAGCTTTTTTTAGGTGCTAAATATTCGGATGCTCAGGCGATAGTGCTAAGCTTTGACCCGTGTATGAGCTGTACGGCAAGATAGGAGGTAGATATGCTTAAAATGTTACTTGAGAGTTTTAAAAATTTAGTAAGTGAGCCGGAGACAATAAAATATCCTTTTGAGCCTTCTCCTGAGCCAAAAGGTTATAGAGGGACAATTCATTATAATGAAGAGCTTTGTATTTTTTGTGATAAATGCGAAAATATCTGTCCTCCGGGTGCGATTAAATTTGTTGTAGTGGATTATGAAAGCGGTAAAAAAGAGTATAACTATAATCCTTATCTTTGTATTTACTGCGGTGCGTGTGTAAGGGAGTGTCCTAAAGCGGATGAAGGATGTCTGGTACAGGTGGAAACAAGAACTCCGCCGCTTGGCAGAAATGTTCCAAAGGGGAAAGAACTGGGATACTTTATTAATAAAATTGATAACCCAAAAGAAGTTGAAATAAAATGGAGAGAGATAGAAGAACTTAATATTAAAACGAAAGAGGAATATAAAGCTTATAAAAAAGCTCAAAGAGCAAAAAAAGCTGCGGCTAGGGCAAAAGAGAGCACTGAATAAAGGTACTGAATAAAAAGTGATTGACTTTCCCCTCTTTTTAAATGTATAATAATGAATAATTATTCAAGGAGGGGAAAGATGAAAATAGCTTTTTTTGAAATTAAAGAAGAAGAAA
The DNA here is from genome assembly GCF_053999135.1 of Caminibacter sp. NCBI lineage: Bacteria > Pseudomonadati > Campylobacterota > Epsilonproteobacteria > Nautiliales > Nautiliaceae > Caminibacter > Caminibacter sp. The sequence goes on along the minus strand of NZ_JBMXVQ010000098.1, from coordinate 7,352 downwards.
AAGAGTTTTTTGAGAAAAATTTAAAAAATATTGATGCCGAAGTTTATTTTTTTGAAGAAACGGTAAATGAACATAAACTGCCTGCCGATTATGAGGCAATATCTGTTTTTATAAACTCAAAAATTACTGCTGAAATACTTGATAAACTGCCAAATCTCAAATATATTCAAACGCGCTCAACCGGATATGACCATATCGATTTGGTAGAATGTTATAAAAGGGGAATAGTCGTAAGCAATGTCCAGGGCTATGCGGGACCTGCCGTTGGGGAATTTTCTTTTGGACTGTTGCTTGAAGCTATAAGAAAACTTTATATCGCTATTAACAGGGTAAAAGAAGGCAATCTTTTTTACAAGGATTTAAAGGGAATCGAAATAGAAGGCAAAACCATCGGGGTTTTAGGGCTTGGTACAATTGGGACTCAGATTGTAAAAATAGCAAAAGGTTTTGGGGCAAACGTTATAGGTTTTAGCAGACATAAAAAAGAGTTGGATGTAAAGCAGACGCCGGTATTGGAAGAAGTGCTTGAAAACAGTGATTTTTTGTTTATTGCCCTGCCTTTAACGCCTCAGACAAAAAATCTTATAAATTGTGAAAATATAAAACATTTAAGAGGAAAAATAATAATAAATCCCGCGAGGGCCGAGATTATAAGCCGCGAAGTTTACGAAAAATTTGATGGGATAATAGCCGCTGACGTGCTGCCCGATTGGGATTTGGCAAAAAAAGAAAATATTATTGCAACCCCTCATATGGCTTATTATACAAAAGAAGCCCTAAGAAGAATTATGCAAATTTCCCTTGATAATCTGTTTGATTTTCTAAGCGGAAAAACGCCAAGACACTGTTTAAAAGAGGAGTGTATCAAAAATTATAAAGGCTGCAGATGAAAAAAACTATACTGTTTTTAAGTGCGGTTATAGCTTTTTCGTGTGAGAGCGACTGTATTGTTTGTCACCCTAAATTAAAAAACCTTTATAATTCTCATAATAAATATTATAAAGAGCATGCTTTTTTAAAAGACTGTACAAAATGTCATAAATCCCATCCCTCAAAAGCATCCGATAAATGCGGAGCGGACTGTTTTGAGTGTCACAGCAGGGAAAAACTCATAAATACCCCAATTCCCGACCATCAAAAGTTAAAAACCTGTACAAAATGTCATAAAACACAGCAGATTATGGAAGAGTTTCAGCCAAAAAAAGAAGAGTGGCTTAATCTGAAATAGATTTTATTATTTTTATAATCTTCTTTTTGTCTATTTTATGGTTGGCGTTTTTATAGATATTTTCTTCAAGTTTAGTAAGAGTTTTTTTAATTTCAGGATGTTCTCCGTAAGGTATTAAAAGATTAAAAAGCTCTTTTTGAGAAGCTTTTTTTATTTTAGTTATCAGGGTTGGTTCTTTTCTTTTTTTTCTTAAAATGAGCAAAGTGCTAAACACTCCTACCGCTATGCCGCCTGTGAGGGCTAAAATTATATATAAAACATTCTTATCCGATGAGAGGGGTTTTGTATTTGGTTTATTATCGGTTTTGTTAACAGGAGAGATTTTCTGAGGGTGTGGGTTTTTAACGTAAACTTTTATGGGTTTTGTTGAAATTGTTTTGGTAACGCTGCCGTTGAATTCTTTTAGGGATAATGGGGAAATGGTGTAATTACTGTCTGCTATTATTGTAAATTCTTCTTTTAACTCTCCGCATAGGTTTTCATTTTTTATAAAAGTTTTTATTTTCGGTTTTTCTTTATATACGGTTGCGTTTGGTATGTTTAAATTAAAATCGGGAAGGTTATAAAAGTCTCCGCATCCTTTAAGCGTTAAGACGGCTTTATTGGGTTCGTTTGCTTTTACCTCTTTTTTAGCTTTTATATTTATATGAAAATCTCCAAAAACGCTGTTTTGAGGAATTGATTTTACTTTTAGCATTACGGAATTTGAATATATAGGGGTGTATCTGATGCTTGAAATATTAAAAAACGGGTCGTTGAACGGGTTTGTTTTTACGATTTTACCTATTTGGGCGGTTATCGGTCCTATTTTATATTCACCTGTTTTTTGAGGAATTATCAAAAATTTGTATATTACTCCGTTTTGAATGCTTTTTTGAGCAATGTTTTTGACTATAAAATTTGGAATTTCAGGTTTTTGTATTCTTATGGAATCAGCCGGTTTTTTCTGAATAAATTTTAATGTTAATATTGCGTTTTCCCCAATGAAAAGTTCTTTTTTTGAAACGTTTAAATCTATTTCAAAATCGCCTTTTGTCTGTTTTGGTTCGGTAACGGTAATTTTTACAGGTTTTGTTTTATAGGTTTTTCCGTCTACGATAATTTTAAAAGGGGGCAGGGTAAAGCTTTTTGTAGGGATAATTATAAAAGTTTTTGAAACGCTTTCTTGCATTTCTCCGTTTATTATCGTTATATTGTTTGTAGTTGAGGTACCTATTACATTAAATCCCGCTATATTGGACATATTCGGGAATTCTATATTTTTTCCTTTAGCGGTTATTGTGATTATAAGCTCTTCGTTTGTATTTAAATTTGTTTTGTTTACCTTTAAATTTACAACGGCCGCAAAAATAAACATAGGCATCAACAGTAAAAGTTTTTTCATTATTCGCTCCTTAGTGGTATCATAAGTGTATTAAAATTTAGATTTTCAAGCTGTTTTTTATAAAATTTAAGTCGTATGTCTTTTGTTTTATTAGATTCTTTTTTTATTGCAGGCTGGGATTTGAATTTTTTTAATTTTTCTTTATACGGTGTTTTGTTTTGTAAAGGCTTTTGCTTTTTTTTGTTTGAATGTTTGTGTTGTTTTTTTTTCTTATTTGACTGTTTTATTTTGTCTTCGTTTTTTTTATCGGCAGGTTTTTTTTGTTTCTCTTTTTGCTGTTTTTTTTGGGATTTTTCTTTGTTGTTTTGCTGTTTTTTTTCTTTATTTGAGTTTTTTCTTTTTTTATTTTCTTTTTGTTTTTGCTTTTGTTTTTTTAAAAGTCGTTCAAGTAGTTTTAAATTATATAATGCGTCTTTGTCTTTTTTTATTTTAAGGGCTTCTTTATAAAGTTTTATGGCTTTTTCATAATTTTTCATATAAGCGTATGCGTTTGCCATATTGTAAAGTTTAGAAAATCTCAGTGTCGGGTCTTTTATTTTCGAATATAACTCTATTGCTTTTTCATATTGTTTTGCTTTATAATAACTGTTTGCGGCATTAAAAATGCCTTTATCGGATTTTATTTTTAAATATTCTTTGGCCGCTTTTATATATTCTTTGTTTTTAAAATATTCGTCAGCTTTTTTTATATGAAAATATTCAAAAGCGAAAAGAGGAATAAAAATAAAAATAATTAAATATTTCAATTTTTTCTCCTTAACGAAAAACTGCCTATAAAAAAGAGCAAAATACCAAAAGCCAAAGGATAATAAAACAGTTCCTTTTGATTTGTTATGGTAATTTCTTTGGATTTGCTTATTTTTTGTATTTTTTTTGATATCTGGTCTATATCTTTTGATGAATAGGTAAATACTATTCCGTTTTTTTGAGGAATAGAAATTCCATTTACTGTTTTACATGGTTTTAATGCTGTTATATAAGATATGTCTGCATTTTCAAACCCTCTATCGGATATAGTAACGATTATTGGGTGTTTTGCAAGTTTTTGGGCGGCTCTGAAAGCTTTTTGAAAGTTGGCTTTTTCTTTAAAAAGGTTTTGTTTATTGACGTGTTTTAAAAGGTATATTATCGAATTATAATCAGTACTCGGAGGGGAAATTAAATAAGGTTTTTCTTTGACAAGTAAAAGAGCGATGTTTTGATAATTTAGTTTTTTAAAAAGACTCTTAAGTTTTTCCACTGCCGCTTCAAATCTGTTTGGATATATATCCTGACATTTCATTTCACTCCCGGCGCTTAAAAGAATAATTATATCGGATGACGAAATTCTTAATTTTGTTTTTTCAATTCCGCTAACAGGCCTTGCCAGAGCGATTACCAAAAAAAAGTAGGATATTATAAATACGTAAAATCTCTTTTTTTTGTCAAATCCGTATTTTATAATTATTTTATTTAAAATTTCTTTTTTAAAAGGCAGTTTTGAATTTTTTAAAAAAAATAAAAACGGTATTGCCAAAAGAGCCAAAAAAGCGTAAGGAGCTAAAAATTCCATATATGTCTCCTGTATTTAGCCAGAAAAATCAAAAATAAAATTAAAGCTGCAGATAAAGGATATTGAAAATAATATTTTTTTAAAACTGTCACTTCCCCTTTTATATCCGATTTTTCCAGTTTATTTATTGTTTCGAAAACTTTTTTAAGTTCTTTTTTATTTTTTATATAAAAGAACTTTACGTTTGTTTCTTTTGATATTGTCTGTAGTATTTGAAAATCCACATCCGGTCCTATTCCTATGGTGTATACTTTTATATTCTCTTTTTTTAGTTTTTTTAAGACTACATCAAGGGGGGTAATGCTTGAATTATCCTGACCGTCCGTTATCAAGATTATGATTTTATTTTTTGCCTGTGAATTTTTAAAAAGATTTGAAGATAGAAAAAGAGCGTCATACATAGCTGTTCTGCCTCCTGCAATACTTACAAAAACCCTTTCAAGAATCTCTTTAAAAATTTTTTTGTCATATGTAAGGGGTGAGGCGATATAGGCTATATTTCCGAAAATAACAAGTCCTAATCTGTCATTTTTTCTTTTTTGTGCAAATTGGGCGATAATAGCTTTTGCGTTTTCAAGTTTGTTAAATTCGGCCATAGAACCGCTCGTATCCAAAACAGTTACTATATCATATCCTTTTTTGTGTTGATTGGATAAAATTTCGCTTTTAATAGGGGAAGCCAGAGATATTGATACTAAAATTATGATAAGTGTTTCAAGCAGGGAAAATCTGTGTTTTATGTTTGAGAAAAAATCAGCGTTTGGAAATATTATTCCTTCCGTTTTGGGAGGACATAATATTTTACATATTAAAAACATTATTATAATGAATAACGCAAAAGGATGCTCAAATGACCAGGTCACTTTAAGGTCCTTATGAATTTTTCTATTTTTTCTTTTATTTCTTTATCTAACGGAGGGACTTGAGGTCTGTATTTATATTTTTCAAGTTCTTTTTCGATTTCCTCAAAAAGTTTTTCGTTTTCTTCGTTTACAAACATTCTGCCTAGTGTTGTAAATTCATATGCCGTTTTTTTAGCATCCTCAAACGGCAGGTTTGTTAGTTTTTTAATTAACATTTTTTTATAATCTTTTTTTCTATTGCTATAAAGTTTATAACCTAAAAAAATTAGAAAAATAAAAATAGCGGTTATAAAAACCAGAAACATATACCATTGCCAGTCTATTATCACTACATTCGGTTTTATGTCTTTTAAAGGAAGATTCATTTTACCAGCTCCGTTAATTTAAAAAAAGGGTCTTCATTTGTATAAATTTTTGTAAATTTTATTTTTTCTTTTTTTAGGTATCGGATAAATTCCAAATCTTTTTCTTTTATCTTTTTTTTGTATTCTTTTATACTCTCTTTTGATAAAAAGGTGTGTATCTTTTTTAAGTTTAGAGGGTCTATAAGTTCTATTTCTCCAAGCTCTTTAGGATTTTCTTCAAATCTGTCCCTTATCCATATTAAAAAAGTTTCGTGTTTAAGTCTTTTTATAGGAGGATGGGAATAAAAATCACCTATTAAAAATAGTATGGATTTTTTAAATTTATTAAGATAGTCAATAAACGAAAAGTCATATTCTTTTTTTAAGTACTCAAAAGAGGCCGTTTTTTCTATTAAAACTGGTATGGATTTAATATTTTTTGTAGGTTTTGAATGAAAAATGGGCTTTTTTTCGTAAATTATTAAAGACGCTTTATCGTCATATTTTACTGCGCTAAATCCTAAAATAGCGACTATTTCCGCTATAAGGTCTGTTTTTAGCCTGTAAGAGCCGAAATGCAAAGAACCGTTGGCGAGTATGCAGATTAATATGTTAAGCTCTCTGTCTTCTTCAAATTCTTTTACGAAAGGTTTTTGAAATTTGGCGCTTATTTTCCAATCTATTTTTTTAGCGTCTTCTCCGTATACGTATTCTCTAAGCTCTTTAAAATCTAATCCGTTTCCTTTAAAAGCGGAAGAGTGTCTTCCTATTAAACTGCCAAAAACCTTCTTTTTCGTTTTTAAAATTAAAGTCTTCATGGAATAGGAATTGTTTCTAATATTTTTTTAATAACGTAATCGGTTGTTATTTCATCCGCTTCGGCTTTATAATTTAAAATTATTCTATGTCTTAATACTTCTGGAGCTATTTCTATAATATCAAGAGGCGTTACGTAATTTTTGTTTTTTATCATAGCATTTGCCTTGCTGGCTTCTACAAGGGAGATAGTAGCCCTTGGACTTGCACCAAATTCTATATACTCTTTTAATTCTTCAGAAGGATTTCTCGTAAAGTGTACTATAGTGGCTATATATTTTATAAGTTCTTCATCTATATGAATTAACTTTTGTTTTTTTTGAAGTTCCAAAAGCTCTTCTTGGTTTAAAATGGTTTTTATTTCAGGTTTTGAATTTAACATATGAATAATTTTTACTTCCTCTTCTATTGAATTATAACCCACTATTGCTTTTAGCATAAATCTGTCCAGCTGAGCTTCCGGAAGGGGATAGGTGCCTTCTTGTTCGATGGGGTTTTGAGTGGCTAAAACCATAAAAGGAGAGGGTAGTTTAAAAGTGGTGTCTGAAATGGTAACCTGCCTTTCCTGCATTGCTTCTAAAAGAGCGCTTTGAACTTTTGCGGGGGCCCTGTTGATTTCATCCGCTAAAACCAGGTTGGCGAATATAGGACCTTTTTTTATTTGAAATTCATTTGTTTTAGGATTGTAAATTTCAACTCCGGTAATGTCGCTTGGCAGTAAATCCGGAGTAAACTGTATTCTGTTAAAATCTAAATCACAAACCTTTGCGAGTGTTTTTATAGCCGTTGTTTTTGCAACGCCAGGTACTCCCTCTATTAAAATATGACCGTTTGCCAAAAGCGCTATTAACATAGAGTCTATAAGTTTTTCATGTCCTATTATTATCTTTTGTATCTCTTTTTTTATAAGTTGAATTTTGTCCATATCTTAGGCCTTTTATTATTTGGAAAATTATAAAACTCTTTAATTAATTAAGAATTAATTGATTTTTTTTATTTTATGACTCAAAAACCCTTGACTTAAAAAATTTTTTTCTTTATAATTTCACCCACACAACAAAGAGTTGTGAGAGAAGACCCGTTAGCTCAGTCGGTAGAGCATCTGCCTTTTAAGCAGAGGGCCGCTGGTTCGAATCCAGCACGGGTCACCATCTGTCCCCATCGT